>NZ_VOOS01000002.1:0-300000 GCF_007993035.1 Vicingus serpentipes | reverse complement strand
AAAGAAAATGCAGCTTCCATCATTCTTGCTCCACCAGATTTAGAAATCATTAAAAATGGAATTTTGTGTTTAATTGAGTGGTCAATTGCTCTAGCAATTTTTTCACCAACTACAGATCCCATAGAGCCTCCTATAAAAGCAAAATCCATACAAGCAATAACTAAATCTTGTCCATCTATTTTACCAACACCACTTCTTAATGCATCTTTAAGACCAGTCTTTTTTTGTGTTGCAACTATTCTGTCAGTGTATTTCTTCGTGTCTTCAAAAGTTAATGGGTCTCCAGAAGTTAGCTCAGCATCTAATTCTTTATATTTATTATCGTCAAATAATAATTCAAAGTACTCTTTAGAGTTCATCCTGTCGTGATAATTACACTCAGGACATACATTAAGATTTGCAGAATGATCTTCAGTACTTACAACATGATTGCACTTAGGACATTTATACCACAATCCTTCTGGCGTTTCTTTTTTTTCTGTAGTAGGAGTAACAATCCCTTGTTTTATTCTTTTAAACCATCCCATATCATCCAATAATTTTTGTTACTATAAAGTGTTAACGTTATTTAAATCTTCAAATGCTTTTTTTAATCTTGCTTTGAAGGTTAATTCACCATCTCTCATCCAAGCTCTTGGGTCGTAATATTTTTTATTTGGTTTATCAACACCTTCAGGGTTCCCAATTTGAGTTTTTAAATAATCAATATTTTTGGTTACATAATCTCTAACACCTTCAGTAAATGCAAACTGCATGTCAGTATCAATATTCATTTTAATAACTCCGTATCCAATAGCTTCTCTAATTTCTTCTAGTGTAGAACCTGATCCTCCATGAAATACAAAATCAACAGGGTTTTCTCCAGTATTGTACTTTGCTTGAATAAATTCTTGTGAGTTTTTTAAAATTTTAGGAGTTAAAACTACATTTCCAGGTTTGTAAACACCATGAACATTTCCAAATGCAGCAGCTATAGTAAAACGATTACTAATTTTGGATAGTTCTTCATAAGCATAAGCAACTTCTTCAGGTTGAGTGTAAAGTAAGCTATTATCTACATTGGAATTATCCACACCATCTTCTTCTCCTCCTGTAATTCCTAATTCTATTTCTAAGGTCATTCCAATCTTACTCATTCTTTCTAAGTAAGATTTACATATTTCTATATTTTCTTCAATAGGCTCTTCAGATAGGTCAATCATGTGAGAACTATATAAAGGAATTCCATTTTCTTTATAAAACTTTTCTCCAGCATCTAAAAGTCCATCAATCCAAGGTAATAATTTTTTAGCACAGTGATCGGTATGCAAAATAACAGGCACCTTATATACTTTAGCTAATTCATGAATGTGTTTTGCACCAGCTATTGCACCAGCTATTGCAGCTTGTTGGTTTTCATTGTTAAGTCCTTTTCCAGCGTTAAAATGAGCTCCACCATTAGAAAACTGAATAATAACAGGTCCATTAACTTCTTTTGCTGTTTCCATAACAGCATTAACTGTACTAGAACTAGTAACATTTACTGCTGGAAGAGCAAACTTTTTAAGTTTTGCTAGTTTGAAAATTTCTTGAACAGCGTCTCCTGTAATTACACCATAATTCATAGTCTCAACCATTTTTAATTTTTAAAAGAAGACAAATTTACTATAAAATAAGAAAGAGCCATAGCTCTTAATAATAAAAATTGAGGATTGACTAGAAAGGATATCCAATTCCTAAATTTAGAGTAGTATTTTTTATCAATACTTCATATTTTTTAGGATTATCAGAAGAAGGGTCTTTTAAAGGTGTTGCAAGGTCAAATCGTATAATAAAAAAATTAAAATCTAGTCTTAATCCTGTTCCAAAGCCAATTGCTAAATCTTGATAAAACCTACTTAAATTTATTTCAGCATTTGGTCGTTGACTATCTTTTTTTAATATCCATATATTACCAGCATCAATAAAAAAGGCACCTTCAAATATTTTTGTTATATCGAATCTATATTCAATGTTTGCTTCTATTTTTAATTCTCCTATTTGATTAACTGTTGAAGTAAGCGAGTCGGGAAGTGAACCAGGCCCTAATGTTCTTGCTTGCCATGCTCTTATCCCATTAGAACCTCCAGCAAAGAAACTTTTTTCGAAAGGTAAAACATCTAAATTGCCATAAGGTTTTCCAACTCCTAAAGCAATTCTTTGAACAAATGAACTGTATTTTTTATTTAAATAATGACGAAAATCGAATTCAGTTTTAAAGTATTCTGCATATCTAATCCCCAGAAAATCATATGCACCTGTTGATTCATTTGCAGGAGTATTAGATATTCGATTAATTGAACTTAAAAGATTTCCTGCAGTTTCGAAATTAAATCTGAAGTAAGAGAAATCTTTTAGTTTGTTGATTTCTTGATTATTCAAAATAAAACTATACTGAATAGCACTAATGAAATGGTCGGTATAACTGTTTTTTAGGAATGGATTATTCTCAGCATCAATTTTTGTTTGAAATTCTGGAGTAAGGTTAAGTTTAATATAACTTACGTTTAATGGAGTTACAAAATGTTTTTTGAATATGGTTTCATTCCAAAAATAACCAAATGAAAATTGAGCTAAACTTCTTGAATATTCAGGTCGTTGCTGAAAGTTTAGTGTGCTTGAAATAGTTGTTTTTGGGTTTGCTCTTTTTGAGAACTTCTCTAAGTTAAAGGGGAGAAGAAATCTTGGGAATTCTAATGTAGCTTCAGGACCAAATTCTAAGGTGTTAAAAGGAGAACCAAAAATTTCGTTTTCATTTGTAGAAACACTTACAAGCCTTTGAATTTCAATTCCTCCTTTTAGTTTTAGGGTAAGTCTTTCCCCACCTCTAAAAAGATTTTTATTCTGATATATAACATTTCCTTCAACCCCTAAATCACCACCAGTATTTGTTCCAATTCCTTCAATTGCAAAAGATTTACTGGCTAAAGGTGTTAAAAAGATGTTACTGTTTAATCGATTAGAATCTATTTCGTCATATTGTAGAGATATATTTTTAAATAATCTTAGTTCAGATAGGTGTTTATAAGTTGAATTTTGGTCTGATAAAGAATAGGTGTCTCTTGGTTTAAAATCTATTGAATGACGAATCATTTTAGGTTTAAACTTTAGTTTATTAGTATAGTGAAGTACTATATCATTATATGAAATTGTATCAAAATTATTAAGGCCTTGATTTCTAATATTTTTACTGATAAAAACATTAATATTATTGATAGCGTATTTTTTATGATTAGTTTCATTGTAGCTATTTTCAGAGCTAGGATCTTTTGTTTTATTATTTAATATTTGCAATTCAAGATTAACTTGATTGTTTCCTGTTGTACTGTCAACCTTATATTTTATGAAGTTGTTAGAAAAATAATAGTAACCTCTTTCTTTCAATATTTTTTTTATACGTTCTCTTTCTTTGTCAAGGATATCTACGTCAAAGTTAATTCCTGGCTTTACTAAGCTATTATTTTTTTTATAAAGGATATAGCCTCCTAGTGAAGGGTCTTGAAAATTATAAGTTAATTCGTTTATGGTGTATGGCACTCCTGTCGAAACATCAAAAAATAGTTTCACTTTGTTTTTTCTAAGCTTAGTAGAATATGTAATTTTATTGTGAAAGTAACCTCTATTTTTTAGGTAAAGTCCAATTTGATTAGCGCTATTTTCAGTTAATGTTGAATCGTAAAGTGAAGGAGGTTCACCTATATTCTCTTTGAAGTTATCAACTCTTTTGTAAAAAAGATTGTAAGCTCCTAAATGGAATCTAAAAATTCCAAGGATTTTTTTGTTAGTTTTTTGTTTGTTAATTCGATACAATTCATCTTTATCAATCTTTTTGTTGTCAGTTTTAATTTTAACTTTTTGTAAGAATATTTCATCAGGTTTTAAAGTTTTTGTTGGGTTACAACTGAAAAAGGTAAAAACGCAAAAAATGCTAATGAAAAAAGAGGTTAATATGCTTAAATAATTAGGTTTCAATATTATATTTGAATATTTGTATAATTGCTTATGTTTGCAATACTAATAAATACAAAATAACTATTATTAATTGGAACAGAATGAAAAACAATATTAGATTATTTGCTGTAATAGTTTTACTGATATCCTCAGTTTTTGTCTACGCTCAAGATGATGAAAAATTAACTAATAAAACTGCAAAAGAATTATTAGATAAAGCTGAAGTAAATTTTGAAGAGAAAAATTATATTGATGCCTTAGATAAGTTTAAGCAACTTCATGATTTTAAACCTAGTGACTTGTATTACAAGTTAATGATGGGTATTTGTTATACCTATAGTCCAGAAGAAAAGACCAAGGCTATCGAGATAATTGAACAAGTTAAAATTACAAATCCTGAATATAATTTAGTAAATTTTTATTTGGCTAAAGCCTATGCTGTAAACTATGATTTTGATAAAGCAGTAAATCTTTTTAACATGTATTTAGCAGGTAATATTTCTTCTGAAGAAGAGGAGAAAGGACTTGCTTTACAAATGATACAAAATTGTAAAAATGCTAAAGAAATTTTGGCAGATACAATTACTCAAAATATAGTTGAAAACGTTAAGTATCCTATTAATTCTCAATACTCAGAATACGTTCCTGTTATATCTGCAGATGAATCGGTTATGATTTTTACCTACAGAGGAATTAAATCAAAAGGAGCGGATAAAGTTGATCAATCTATGGGTTCAGTAGATTACAATGAAGATGTATTCATTTCCTATAAAAAGAATGGGGATTGGACTGAGCCTGTAAGTATTGGAGATAATATTAATACAGATGGACATGATGCTGCGATTGCACTTTCTGTTGATGGGCAAACCTTGTTTATTTATAAAAGTGAAGACAATAATTTAGGAGATATTTATGTAAGTCAATTAAAAGGAAGTAATTGGTCAAAACCAGAAAGAATTAAAGGTGATGTAAATAAAAATGATAGTTGGGAAGGAAGTGCAAGTTTATCAGCTAATGGGAAGGTACTTTATTTTGCTAGTGATAGAGAAGGTGGTCGAGGAGGAAGAGATTTATATAAGGCTGAATTGCAAAGTGATGGAAGTTGGGGTAATGTACAAAATTTAGGGTATACAATAAACACAGCTTATAATGATGATGCTCCCTTTATTCATCCAGATAATCAAACTTTATATTTCAGTTCAGAAGGACATACAAGCATAGGAGGTTATGATATTTTTTACAGCAAATTAGATGAGTATGGTAGTTTTGGTGAAGCATTAAATATTGGTTATCCAATAAATACTATCGATGATAACAGATATTTTGTTCTAGCTGCAGATGGTAAAACAGGTTATTATTCTGGAGGTGGAGAAAATAGTATCGGAGAACAAGATATTTTTAAAATTATAACAGGTAAAGTAGGTAAACCAGTCTTAGCCCTTTTACTTGGTAATGTTTATTTTAATGATGTTGCAACAGGTTCGTTCCTGAATTTATACAGGGCAGATAATGGAGAAATGGAGGGTAACTTTAAATCTAATTCTGAGTCAGGTAAGTATGTAATGGCTTTAACTCCTGGTAGATATGAAATTGAAGTAGAACTGGAAACAGGTGAGATAGTAAGGGATTCTATTAATTTGGAAGAGATTACAGAATACATAGAGATGTATAAAGATTTTAGAATTTATAGTGACTCAAATTTGTTAGCTAATAATAATGTTAGCTTGCAAAAAGCCTTAGATGACGCTTTAAAAGGAGAAAATAACAAAACTATAGATACACTATTTACTGATAATGTAGGAAAACCAAAAGATGTAAAACCTTTAGATGCTGGAAGGTCATTTAAATTAGAGAACATCTTTTATGATTTTGATAAATCTACTTTGCGTGCTGAATCGAAAAAAGAGTTAAATCATTTAGTTGCTATTCTTAAAGAAAATACGGCAATTAAAGTTGAAATTTCTAGTCATACAGATGCTTCAAGAAATGTAGAAATGGCAAAGAAAATTTTTGCTAGAAGAGGATTAGTATACTCTAAAGAAGCTCACGATAAAATGAGTCGAAGCTATAATGAAAAACTTTCGCAACGTAGAGCTCAATCGGTTGTTGATTATTTAATTGCTAATGGTATTCCAAAATCAAGATTAGTAGCTAAAGGTTATGGAGAATCTAAGCCTGTAGCAACTAATGATACTGATGAAGGTAAGCAACAAAATAGAAGGACTGAATTTAAAGTGTTGGGTAATTAATGCTAAGTATTAATCAAAAAAAGTACTTAAACTCTTTAAAGCAAAAAAAGTATCGTAATCAATATTCTTCTTTCATTGTAGAAGGAGAAAAAATGGTAAATGAACTTGTAGCTTCTGATTTTGAAATTGAATCTATTTATGGAATTGAGGACTTAATTTCTTATCCGAGCATAATAGAGATTAGCGAAAAAGAATTGGCTTCATTATCATTACTTAAAACACCCAATAAATACCTCGCAGTTGCTAAGCAAAAAAAAGTTCATAACATAGTTCCTAATGGATTAACTATTGTTCTTGATAATATTCAAGATCCAGGTAATTTAGGAACAATTATACGAATTGCAGATTGGTTTGGTATTTCTTCTATTGTTTGTTCTCCAACTTGTGTCGATTTATATAACCCAAAAGTAGTTCAGGCAACTATGGGTTCTTTATTTAGAGTTGATGTTGTTTATTCAGATTTAAAGCTTTTTTTAACTGAGAATAAAGATAGTAATATATATGGTGCTTTATTGGGGGGGGATAATGTATATCAAACAACTATTCAGAAAGATGACGCTATTTTAATAATGGGAAATGAGTCGAAAGGAATTTCAGCTGAATTAATACCTTTTATTAATCATAAAATTGCTATCCCTCAGTTTGGTGGAGCGGAATCCTTAAATGTAGCCATAGCAACAGCTATTCTATGTTCAGAGTATCGGAGAGGTATTTAGTTTCTGCTTGATCAGGATTTATTATTTTTATCTTATAACCTAAAAGAGAGTCATCTTCAGATGCAGTAATAAAGTAATTTCCTGATCTTATTTTACTGTTTAGTGTTTCAGAAACTAACTCATTGTTTTTTTCTTTTATATTAAGCTTTGCGTAAGTTTCAATTCCATTGTTATTTTTTAGAATAACTAAAACATTTAATTTGTTATAATTAATTAAGGTTGGCGGAAGTTTTTTGGTAGCATTTTCTCTTATTGATATCGTTTCACTATAATAATAATTTCCATTATTGTTTATGTACCTTAACCTATAATAAGTTTGATGTTTGTATGGTGAATTATCAACTTCAATAAATGAAGAATATGATTTATTAGTGGTTTCTATTTTTAAAAAGGGTTTAAAATATTTCCCATTTTTTGATTTTTCAATAACATAAAAACTGACATTTTTAATGTCGGAATGGGTCCATGATAATTCAACGCGATTATTGATATATGATGCAGTTATTTGAGCATCAATTTTATTGATAAAAATAGAACTAACAAGCACTAAAAATAATCGGTTCAATGGTTTGGTTTTAAGATGAACAGCTCTAAGATAATATTATTTTAGGTGAATTTTTCTAGATTATTGAAAAAAGTTATAAAATCAATACGATGTTTTTTTTTCAATTTAAATTTAACAATAGAATAGTTGTTTTTGTCAGTATTTAATGTGAATTAATGATTGTCTTAAGTCAAAATGACATATATTTTTTAATGGCATATACTTTGACTAATAGATTTAGTTGAAAAAATAGTAGTAAAAAATATAAAATCAATTAAAAATGGCAAAAGGAAAAATTAAAGTAAACACGGAAAATATCTTTCCTATCATTAAAAAGTTTTTATACTCAGATCACGAAATATTTTTGAGAGAATTAATCGCTAACGCAACAGATGCAACTAAAAAGCTTCATGCTTTAGCGTCTATGGGTGATTTCAAAGGTGAAATAGGAGATGATACAATTGAAATAATTTTAGATAAAAAAGCAAAAACTATTACCGTTAGTGATAAAGGTATAGGGATGAGTCAAGAAGAAGTGAAAAAGTACATTAATCAAATTGCTTTTTCAGGTGCTGAGGAGTTTGTAAATAAATTTAAAGATCAAGCTGAATCGAGTAACATTATCGGGAAATTTGGTTTAGGGTTTTATTCATCTTTTATGGTAGCCGAAAGGGTTGAAATTATCTCTAAAAACTACAAGGATGAAGAGGCTTCTCATTGGGAATGTGATGGGAGTCCTGAGTATTCTTTAAAAGCGGGTAATAAAGAAACAAGAGGAACTGACATAATTTTACATATTGCTGAAGATTCAACTGAATTTTTAGAGGAAGCAAGAATTAATAACTTGCTTACAAAGTATTGTAAGTTTATGCCTGTGGCAATTAAGTTTGGTCAAAAATCAGAATGGGTTGACAATAAAGAAGGCAAGAAAGATAAAGATGGAAATGTAGAAAAGGAAGAAGTTAAAGTTGATAATGTTGTAAATAACCCTTCCCCTGCATGGACTAAAGCACCTTCTAGTCTTGACGATGAAGATTATAAAAGTTTTTATCGTGAATTGTATCCAATGAATTTTGAAGATCCATTGTTTCATATTCATTTAAATGTTGATTACCCGTTTAACCTTACCGGGATATTGTATTTCCCTAAGATTAAACCAAATATGGAAGTACAAAAAGATAAAATTCAATTGTACTCACGTCAAGTTTTTATTACTGATTCAGTAGAAGGGATAGTACCTGATTTCCTAACACTTTTACATGGAGTAATAGATTCTCCAGATATACCATTAAACGTTTCTCGTTCTTACTTACAAAGTGATGGTGCGGTTAAGAAAATCGCAAGTCATATTTCTAAAAAAGTATCGGATAAATTAGAAGAATTATTTAAGAAAGATAGAGCTGATTTTGAGAGTAAATGGGATGATATTAAGGTGTTTATAGAATATGGAATGTTGTCGGATGATAAGTTTTTTGAAAGAGCTCAGAAATTTGCTTTGTACAAAACAACTACAGGGAAATATTATACCTTAGATGAATTAAAAGAAACAATTAAACCTGCACAAACTGACAAGGATGATAAATTAGTTGTTCTTTATGCAAATGATGTTGATGGTCAACATTCATACATAGAATCAGCAACAAATAAAGGGTATGAAGTAATAGTTTTAGATTCTCCATTAACTGCTCATTTGGTTGGTAAGTTGGAGCAAACTCTAGAAAATTCAACTTTTGTTAGGATAGATGCTGATACAATAGATAAGTTAATTGATAAGAATGAGGAAATTCCAAGTAAATTATCAGATGAAGAGAAAGAAAAACTTAAACCAGTAATTGAAGACGTTGTTGAAAAAAGTAAATTCAATGTTCAATTTGAGAGCATGAATGAAACTGATCAACCAATGACAATTGTTCAGCCAGAGTTTATGAGAAGGATGAAAGATATGAGTGCTGTTGGTGGTGGCATGAATATGTTTGGTGGAGCAATGCCAGATTCATATAATTTAGTAGTAAATGTTAATCACCCAGTTATAAGTAAAATGTTGGCTGAAAAAGATGCTGATTTACAAAAACAGATAGCGAAACAAACTGCTGATTTAGCTTTATTATCTCAAAATATGCTAAAAGGCGAAGAATTAACTAATTTTATAAAAAGAAGTATCGAATTAATTTAAACTAAAATTAAATGAAAAAATCATTGATAATACTTGGAGTTGTAGCTTTAATCATAATGATTGCTATTTCTTCAATAGTTGGGTCGTATAATAATATGGTTACAATGGATGAGTCTGTTTCTGGACAGTGGTCACAAGTCGAAAATGTTTATCAACGAAGAGCTGATCTTATTCCAAATTTGGTAAATACTGTAAAAGGTTATGCTTCTCATGAAAAGGAAACATTAGAAGGTGTTATCGAGGCTCGTTCAAAAGCTACACAAACTACTATTGATCCAAGTAAATTAAATGCAGAATCAATTAAGCAATTTGCTGCAGCGCAAGACGGATTAAGTTCTGCATTAAGTAAATTAATGGTTGTTGTAGAACGTTATCCAGATTTAAAAGCAAATCAAAACTTTTTAGAGTTACAAGCTCAATTAGAAGGTACGGAGAACAGGATTTCTGTTGAACGTAAAAAGTTTAATGATACTGCTAAAGAATATAATACATTTATCCGTAAGTTTCCTAAAAATATATGGGCAGGCATGTTTGGCTTTGAGAAAAGAGATTATTTTGAAGCTCAAGCTGGAGCTGAAAAAGCACCAGAAGTTCAATTTTAAAACCAAAAAACGCCATTACTTTTGTAGTGGCGTTTTAATTTTTATTACATAATTATTTAATAATTAAATTATGCCTTCAAAAATATTTACAGAAGAACAAAAAAAACAAATTGTTGATGCGATAAAGCAAGCTGAAAAAAACACTTCTGGTGAAATTAGAGTTCACATAGAAAAAAAGTGTAAAGAAGATGTTTTAGACCATGCAGCTTTTATGTTTGATGAGTTGGAAATGCAAAAAACCGAATTGCGAAATGGAGTGTTAATTTATCTTGCTGTAGAAGATAGAAAATTGGCTATTCTTGGTGATGCTGGAATTAATATGAAAGTGCCTAAAGGCTTTTGGGACGAAACCAAAGATGTTATGATTAATCATTTTAAAAATGGTGATTATGCTAAAGGTTTGAGTGAAGGCATAATTAAAGCAGGAGAACAATTAAAGGAGCATTATCCTTATCAAAGTGACGATACAAATGAATTGTCTGACGAAATTTCATTTGGAAAATAAATCGATTATGAAAAAAATAATTTCAATATTACTTGTTCTTTATTCTTTTGGAGCTTATGCTCAAAATTGTTTACTCGACCAAAAACCTGTTCAGGATTTGGTTCAAGATTACGCAGGTGTTTTAACAGAAGCTGAAGAACAAGGTCTTAGGCAAGCCTTAATCGCTTTTAATGATACGGTTTCTACTCAGGTTTTGTTGGTAACAGTTACTGATTTATGCGGATTTGATAAAGCTGAGTTTACTTATTCGTTAGGAGAGAAATGGGGTGTAGGACAAAAAGGCAAAAATAATGGTGTTGTAATCATGATAAAGCCTAAAGAAATTGATGGTAAAGGTGAAGCTTTTATTGCTCCAGGTTATGGTTTGGAGGGAGTGTTGCCAGATGCTATTGCTAAACGAATTGTTGAGAATGAAATGATTCCTTATTTTAAAGAGAAGAATTATTTCAGTGGCATTTCAAATGCAGTATTTACAGTGATGGAAATTTCTGCAGGTGAGTATTCTGCCGACGATTATGCTAAAAAAGCCAACATTAAAACCTTTATACCTTTTCTTATTATTTTATTAATAATGGGACTAATTTTTTATTCTAGGGCAAAACAAGCTAGAAGTTATGCAGCAACAAATGGCTTAGGGTTTTGGGCTGCATGGTCATTATTGAATGCTGCAAGTCGAAGTCATGGAGGTTCATATAATAACTTTACATCTGGCGGAGGTTCGTTTGGAGGAGGTAGCAGTTTTGGTGGCTTTGGTGGAGGCTCTTTTGGTGGAGGTGGTGCAGGAGGGAGTTGGTAATTGAAAACTAATTAATATCATATCTAAATTAATTTTCGATTATTAATTTTGTAAAAAAAAAGTATTGAACGAATCATATCATACACCTGAAAATCATCAACAAGCATTTTTAGATAAATTATCACTAGGTTCTTCAGTGTATTTTTGTGCTCGGTTTGTTGCTAAACTTTTTCAAAATAGGAAGTTAGCTTTAGCTAATCAGTTAGATACAAAAGCATGGGCATCAAAGTCAATGGAGATGTTAAAGTTAGTTGAGGATTGTGGGGGTAAATTTCATATCGAAGGTCTTGAAAATATTTTAAAATCAAAAGAACCAGTAATTTTTGTTGGCAACCATATGAGTACATTGGAAACAATGATTTTACCAGGTTTAATTGCTTCTAAACGAGAGGTTACTTTTGTTGTTAAGCAAAGCTTAATGACACATCCAATCTTTGGGCCTGTTATGTGTGCAAGAAAACCTATTGCAGTTGATCGTAAAAATCCAGCAATAGACTTTAAAAAAGTGATGAAAGATGGGGTTGAGAATTTGAAAAAAAACATATCTATTGTAATATTCCCGCAAAGTCATCGTGAAATAGATTTTAATCCAATCCATTTTAATAAAATGGGTATTAAACTAGCTAAGCTAGCTAAAGTTTCTATTGTTCCTGTAGCAATAAAAACTGATTTCTGGAAAAATGGTAAAATCATAAAAGATGTGGGTGGTTTAAATAGAAAACTTCCGATACATATTAAGTTTGGTGAACCAATTTCTATAAATAGCCCTGGTAATGAAGAGCATCAAAAGGTAATTGATTTTATTTCTCTAAATTTAAATAATTGGAGAAAGATTGAGAATGGTATTTAATTCGTTATTTTTATAATTGAATTCAGTATTTAGAATTTATGAAAAACAATTTATATATACTTTTTATACTAACCATATTTTTAGGTTGTTCAAAGACCGATGAGTCCTTGCCAGATCCTGTTTTACCTACTGTTTCTTCTGGAGTTACTGATGATACAAATTTTATATTTACTGGAGAAATGTATGTAAATAAGTATGATGCTGCAGGTACATCATTGTCAAATTATCAATTAACTAATATTGTTTCAAAACTTATTGGAACTAATCCAGATTATAGTTTAGTAGCTATTATAAATGGAGCATCTTTAAAAGGTGAGACAACAAATATTATTGAGGTTAATATTCCTAATAAATTTTTCAATAATTTATCTGTTGCAGGAACAGGTATTTTTATTAGTGGAGTTTATGATGGTAAATATGCTAATGATAGCCTATACTATACAGTAGCATATACCGATATTGAAAACAATAATCTCTTATTGTCATATAGAGGCAAATTATCTAGTAGTTATTAATTTTTCTATCCTTAAAAAGATACATTGTTTTGTTAATTACTCGTTAATTAAAATTTTCTCAGTTTATCGTTAAAAAGAATCTCCTTAACTACTTTTGCATAACTCAAAAAAATAAACATGCAAACCAACGTTATTAGAGAAACGAATTTCAATTTTCCAGGGCAAACTGCTTATTATAAAGGAAAAGTTAGAGATGTATATACAATAGATAATAATCTGTTGGTAATGATTGTGTCAGATCGTATTTCAGCATTTGATGTTGTTTTGCCAAAAGCGATACCTTTTAAAGGGCAAGTTTTAAACCAAATTGCAGCAAAGTTTTTAAAGGCTACAGAAGATATTTTACCTAACTGGGTAACTGCAGTTCCTGATCCAAGTGTTACTGTTGGTAAAATGTGCGAATCTTTTAAAGTTGAAATGGTCATAAGAGGATATTTGTCTGGCCATGCATGGAGAGAATATAAAGAAGGGAAAAGAATTTTGTGTGGTGTTGTTATGCCTGATGGAATGAAAGAAAATGACAAGTTTCCAGAACCAATAATTACACCAACTACTAAAGCGAGCTTTGGTCATGATGAAGATATTAGCAGAGAAGAAATTTTAGCACAAGGAATAGTTTCGGAAGTTGATTATCTTAAGTTAGAAGACTACACTCGTAAAATATTTCAGAGAGGAACTGAGATAGCAGCTGATAAAGGATTAATATTAGTAGATACTAAATATGAGTTTGGTAAAGTAGGAGATGAAATTTATTTAATAGATGAAATTCATACACCAGATTCATCTCGTTATTTTTATAATGATGGTTATGTCGAAAGACAAGAAAAAGGAGAGAAGCAGAAACAACTATCTAAAGAATTTTTACGTGAATGGTTAATTGAAAATGGTTTCCAAGGAAAGGAGGGGCAACAAATTCCTGAAATGACAGATGATTTAATTAATCAAATTTCCGAAAGATACATCGAATTGTATGAGCACATTACAGGAGAAAAATTTATAAAATCTGATGTTTCAGACGTAATTCAAAGAGTAGAGGGTAATATTAATAAAGCAATAGCTCAATTAGTTTAATATTTTAGGGAGAAAATATATTCTCCCTAATTTTTTACATATTAAATGTATATACATTTAATACTTTTGTATATATTTGTAGTATGAAATTAGAAGATGAAATAAAGCAGAAAAAGTTTAAGAATGAATTTCAAAAATTAGCTTTAAATATAATATTTACAGGTAATTGGTTAAACAGTAATTCCATTAAAACTTTTAAGCCATTTGGTATTAGTCCTCAACAATATAATGTGTTAAGAATTCTTAAGGGGCAACATCCGGATGCAATTTCGGTAAATTGTATAGCTGAGCGTATGTTAGATAAAAACTCTAATGCCAGTAGATTGGTTGATAAACTTAAAATTAAAAATTTAGTTAAAAGAGAGATTTGCGAACATGATAGGAGACAAGTGGATATTGCAATTACTGACAAAGGTATTGACTTGTTAAAGCAAATGGAGTCAATTTCAGATCTTATTGATGCTAAAATTAAATCTAGTTTATCTGATGACGAAGCCGCTCAATTGAATTTGTTTTTAGATAAAATTAGGGGTTAAAAAAATTTAATTAAAAGTATGTATATACATATAGTGTAAAAACATTGAAGTTATGACAGTAAAAATTATAAGAGAAAAAGATCAAGCAAAAGGAGCTTTTGCTGGCGGTTTAATTTTAGAAAATAAGCCAATTGGTTTTCCTCAAGATGGAGGAAAACAGAAACCATATTCTAATTTATTTTATTGGGCAAATGCTTGGTCAACAAATGGAGGTTTAATAGGAGAACATCCGCATAAATTTTTTGAAATAATGTCGTTTGTTATTGAAGGTGAAATCGAGCATTATGATAATAAGTTTGATAGATGGTTGTCGCTTAGTAAAGGAGATGCTCAAATTATAAGAGCTGGGAATGGTATTACTCATGCTGAAAAAATTAAAAAGAATAGTAGAATGTTTCAGATTTGGTTCGACCCAAATGTTCAAGAAACAATGAGTAAATCAGCAACTTATGATGACTACAAATCAGCGGACATGAACTTTTTTGAAAAAAATGGAATAGCTTATAAAAACTTTACAGGAAATGGCGGTCCAATACAAATGGATAGTGAAGGAGTTGAAATTAATGAATTAACTATTTCAAAAGGAGAGCATAGAGTAACTTTGAGTGTTGATAAAACACATTCTTTATACCTTATTAAAGGAAGTATAGAAATTGATAAAGAATTATTAGCAGAAAATGATTTTTTGATTATTGAAGATGAGAGCTCAATAAATTTGAATGTTAATTCAGAGGCTTTAGTTTTTATGATATCATCACCAAAGAAATTGAGTCACAAATCATATTCAGAATTAGTTAGGTTTTAAAATAAAAAATATAAAAGATGGAAGTGTTAGATTTAATAAATGAAAGATTTAGTCCTTATGAATTTACGGATAAGTTATTAACTGAAAAAGAAATGTTAGCGTTGTTTGAGGCGGCAGGAAAGGCTGCTTCGGCATTTAATGAGCAACCTTGGCGTTTTATTTATGCTTTAAAGCAAGATGAAGAAGCTTTTAATGCAATTCATTCTTGTTTAGTTGAAGGAAATCAAGGATGGACTAAAGATGTGGCTGCTTTAATTATTACTGTAGTAAGTAAAAATTATGCTAAAAACGGAAATGAGAATACTGTAAGAAAGCACGACTTAGGATTAGCTGTTGGCAATTTAACAGTTCAAGCTTCAAGTATGGGAATCCATTTACATCAAATGGCAGGGATAGTTCCTCAAAATGCAATTGAAAAATTAAATATTCCAGAAGGATATGAACCGGTTACTGCAATAGCTTTAGGTTATTATGATGGTGAGAGTGGAGTAAAGCCAAGAAAACCAATTTCTGAAATAGCTTTTAAAGGAAAAATGAAATAATTAAGTATATTACATCATTAAATTTAAAACGATAAAAATGGATTTACCTAAAAGAGCTGGAGATACTCCAATAGCTGTAGAATTAGAAGAAGGAAAAAATTATGCATGGTGCACTTGTGGATTATCTTCAAAACAACCATTTTGTGATGGAAAACATTCAGGAACAGAGTTTAGACCACAAATGTTAAAAGCTGAAAAGTCAGAAACAAAATATTTATGTGCTTGTAAAGCAACTGCTAATGGACCATTTTGCGATGGTTCGCACAAATAGACTATTGTAATTTTTTTAACACCTCATCTTTCGATAGTGTATTTGGGTAATAGCTTAATATTTTATCCAATACTTCATCTACAATAGTGTCAGGGCATGACGCCCCACTTGTTAATATAATTTTAAGAGGGTTTTTACTAGGTAAAAACCCTTTTGAATTTAATCGTTCGTTTGTTCTAAAATTAAAGTGAAAAATACTTTCTTCACTCTCTATTTCATTTGCTGAATTTATAAAATAAGAAGGT
This sequence comes from Vicingus serpentipes, assembly GCF_007993035.1. Lineage (NCBI taxonomy): Bacteria > Pseudomonadati > Bacteroidota > Flavobacteriia > Flavobacteriales > Vicingaceae > Vicingus > Vicingus serpentipes. The sequence goes on along the minus strand of NZ_VOOS01000002.1, from coordinate 283,611 downwards.
AGTTTTTCTTCACATAATTCAACAATATGGGAAGTGTTAGAGCTATTGTATCCTCCAATTATTATAGCTAAATCAGCAGATTCTTTTAAAAGACCTATAGTAGCCTGTTGGTTGTCGTTTGTAGCATAACATAAAGTATCTCTGGTATCGGCAAAATGTTCTTTTTGATTTTCTAAGCCGTACTTTTTAACCATCGTTTCCTTTAAGAAATCAGCAATTTCTTGCGTTTCTGTTGCAAGCATGGTAGTCTGATTAACTACTCCAATTTTTTGAAGATCTGTTTTAACGTTAAATCCTTTTGAATATCTATTTTCAAAAACAGATTTAAAATCTTCTTCAGATTTAATGCCTAAAATAATTTCTTCTAATATTTTAGCCTCTTTTATGTCTTTTATAATTAATGAAGCACCATTTTTATCACTATGAGAAAATGTAGCTCGAGTTTCTTCGTGATTGTGTTTACCATGTATAATTATAGTATGTTTAGTGTCGCCTAATTTTTTTGACTGTTTCCAAACTCTTTCAACAAAAGGGCAAGTGGTATTATATTTATGTGTTTCTATTCCTATTTTAGCTAATCGCTCTTCTATTTCAAGTGTTGTTCCAAATGCAGGTATTATTACGATGTCGTCTTTGGTTAAATCTGCCCAAGGAACAAATTGATTACCTTGAGTATCCATTATAAATTTAATTCCTTTGCTCTCTAAGTCTTCATTTACAATTGGGTTATGAATCATTTGACTTAGTAAGTAAATAGTTTTGTTTGGATTTTCTGCAACCGCTTTGTAAGCTATTTCTATGGCGTTTTCAACACCATAACAAAAACCAAAATGGCGAGCTATTAAAAATTGAACAGCACCAAAGTCAAGGATTGTTGGGGTAAAATCTTTTTTTCTTGGGTCAATTTCTTTTCTTAAATTCTTTATTGTTGAAATAAAAGAACTTCTATAATAAGTTGGAATTTCAAATGTTTTCATAAGCAGTTTCAAAGGTAAGTTTTTTAAAAAACAGATTGATAAAACAAACTTTATTTTAAATGAAAATAAATTATTAGACTAATTCACTGATAATTAAATGAAAATAAGTAGTTTTGCACCCACTTAAAAAAATGCTGTAATCAACATGCAGCTTATGTTTAATAATCTTTCGTTTGTTGTTGATTAAGAACGAGATACAAGCAATATAAAATGGCAGAAAAAAAAGAAACGCCAAAGGCTACAACAAAAAAAGCGGCTCCTAAAGCTGCAGCAGCTAAAAAAACAACAGCTAAAAAAGAAGCAGCAGTTGTTGAAGTAGCAGCAGAAGAAAAAGAAACTAAAGTAGAAGCACCTAAAAAAGTTGCTCCTCAAGTTTCAGTAAAAACTTCAGACATTAAACCTCTTGCAGATTTTAACTGGGATAGAATTGGTAAGTACGAAGAAGCTTATTCTAAAGAAGAGACTGAAGAAATGGCAGCACAATACGATGCGACATTAAATTCTATCGCTCAACAAGAAGTTTTAATGGGTACTGTAGTTGCAAAAACTCCTAGAGAGGTTGTAATTAATATCGGTTATAAATCAGAAGCAGTTATTTCTATTTCTGAATTCAGATATAATCCAGACCTTAAAGCTGGTGACCAAGTAGAAGTATTTGTTGTAAATACTGAAGATAAAAACGGTCAGTTAATTTTATCACATAGCAAAGCTAGATCATTAAAAGCTTGGGATAAAGTTAATGAACTATTAGCTTCTCAAGAAATTGTTAAAGGTTATGTTAAATGCAGAACTAAAGGTGGTTTAATTGTTGATATTCATGGAATTGAAGCATTCTTACCAGGTTCTCAAATTGATGTTAAACCAATTAGAGATTACGATGTATATGTTGACAAAACAATGGAATTCAAAGTTGTTAAAATCAACAAAGAATTTAAAAACATCGTAGTATCTCATAAAGCACTTATCGAAGCTGAAATTGAACAACAAAAAACACAAATTATTTCTAAATTAGAGAAAGGACAAGTATTAGAAGGTACTGTTAAAAACATTACTTCTTACGGTGTGTTTATCGATTTAGGTGGTGTTGATGGTTTAGTTCACATCACAGATTTATCGTGGGGTAGAATTAACCACCCAGAAGAGATTTTAGAATTAGATCAAAAATTAAACGTTGTTATCCTTGATTTTGATGATGACAAAAAACGTATCGCTTTAGGTATTAAACAATTACAAGAACATCCTTGGGATAAACTTGACACTAAATTAGAAGTTGGTGATAAAGTTAAAGGTAAAGTTGTTGTTGTTGCTGATTATGGTGCATTTATAGAAGTTATCCCTGGTGTTGAAGGGTTAATCCACGTATCAGAAATTACTTGGAGTAATCACTTAAAACCAGCTCAAGAATTCTTTAAAGTTGGTGAAGAGGTTGAAGCAGTTGTATTAACGTTAGATAGAGAAGAAAGAAAAATGTCTCTTGGTGTTAAACAATTAACTTCAGATCCATGGGAAGGTATCGAATCTAACTATGGTGTTGAATCTAAACACAAAGGAAAAGTAACTAACATTTCTGATTTTGGTGTATTTGTTGAATTAGAACAAGGTGTTGATGGATTAATCCATATCTCTGACTTATCATGGTCGAAAAAAATCAACCACCCATCAGAAATTACTAAAGTTGGTGAAGAAATCGAAGTTGTAATTTTAGAAATTGATAGAGAAAACAGAAGATTAAGCTTAGGTCACAAACAATTAGAAGAAAATCCATGGGATGTATTCGAAACTGTTTTTGCTGAAGGTTCAACTCACGAAGGAACAATTACTGAAATAACTCCTAAAGGTTTAGCGATAGTATCGTTACAATACGGAGTAGAAGGTATTGCTACTAAAAAGAACATTGAAAAAGAAGATGGTTCTTTTGCAGCAGTTGAAGAGAAACTTAACTTTAAAGTATTAGAGTTTAACAAAAACGCTAAGAAAATAGTTTTATCTCACACTCAATTATTTAAAGAAACTGAAGAAGAAGAAAAAGTAGCGAAGAAAGCGAAAGCTAAAGCTAGCGCTAGTTCAGCTTCTAAAGCAGTAAAGAAAAACAATGATAACATGGAGAAAACTACTTTAGGTGATCTTGATGCTTTATCAGCGTTAAAAGCAGACTTAGAAAAAGGAGAAAAGAAATAATTCTCTTTTAACTATAGATAACAAAAAGCCCTAACATTAATGTTGGGGCTTTTTTATAAATAAATTTTTCAATTCATCATTCAAAAATCATTATTTATACTAAATTTGTGCTTTAATGGAAAAGAGCAACAGAGTAATATTAGATGCCAAACAATTCGATTTAACCATTAAAAGGCTTGCTCACCAATTAATCGAAAATCACAACAACTTTACAGATACTGTTATACTAGGAATGCAGCCTCGCGGTTTGTTCTTGGCTAATCGTATTCAAGCAGAGTTATTGGCTATTAATAAAAAGTACAAAGTACAAGTAGGTTCGTTAGATACTACTTTTTACCGTGACGATTATAGAAGACAAGACAATCCGTTAATACCTAGTAAAACCCAAGTTGACTTTATTATAGAAGACAAGAAAGTGGTTTTAATTGATGATGTACTTTTTACTGGTCGAAGTGTAAGAGCTGGGTTAGACGCTATGCTAGCATTTGGACGACCTAGTAAAGTAGAACTTCTAGTGTTAATTAATAGACGATACGAACGCGATTTACCAATACAAGCCAAATACATTGGCAAAAATGTACACTCAGTAACTTCAGAAAGAGTTGAAGTAAGTTGGGTTGAAAATGAAGGAGAAGATAAAGTAATATTATATACGCCGGCAAATGACTAAATTAAGTGTGGAGCATTTATTAGGAATTAAGTATCTTCAAAAAGAAGATATCGAATTAATTTTTCAAACTGCAGATCATTTTAAAAACGTAATTAACCGACCAATAAAAAAAGTACCTTCTTTACGTGATATTACCATTGCTAACTTATTTTTTGAAAACTCTACCAGAACAAAACTTTCGTTTGAACTTGCTGAAAAAAGACTTTCTGCAGATACTATAAATTTTGCTTCATCAAGTTCTTCAGTTACTAAAGGAGAAACTTTAATAGATACGGTAAATAACATCTTATCAATGAAAGTTGATATGGTGGTAATGAGACACCCAAACCCAGGGGCAGCTTACTTTTTATCTCAACATGTTGATGCTAAAATTGTAAATGCTGGAGATGGTGCGCACGAGCATCCAACACAAGCACTATTAGATGGCTTTTCAATAAGAGAAAAACACGGTGATTTAAAAGGTAAAAAAGTAGTAATTGTTGGAGATGTGTTACACTCAAGAGTGGCATTATCAAACATCTTTTTACTACAAAAAATGGGAGCCATTGTAAAAGTATGTGGGCCATTAACACTGATACCGAAATACATTAGTTCTTTAGGGGTAGAAGTGATAACAAATTTAAAAGAAGCGTTAAACTGGTGCGATGTAGCGATGATGCTACGAATTCAGTTGGAACGTCAAGATACTAAGTTTTTCCCATCATTAAGAGAATACTCAATGCAGTATGGTTTGGACAAAGCCTTGTTAGATTCTTTAGATAAAGAAATAACGGTAATGCACCCAGGTCCAATTAATAGAGGGGTAGAAATTACTAGTGATGTTGCAGATAGTAAACAATCAATAATTTTAAATCAGGTTGAAAATGGAGTGGCTATTAGAATGGCAGTACTTTATTTATTAGCAGGAAGAATAGAACAATAAATATATTTATGAAAAAAGCGATTATCAAAACAGAAAAAGGTGATATGACTGTGGAATTTTACCACAATGATGCTCCTAAAACAGTAGAAAACTTTATTAATCTAGCTGAGTCTGGTTTTTACAATGGATTAACTTTCCATAGAGTATTACCTGATTTTGTAATTCAAGGTGGTTGTCCAGATGGAACAGGAGCAGGCGGACCAGGTTATTCAATAGATTGTGAATTAACGGGTGAAAATCAATATCATGATAGAGGAGTGTTATCTATGGCTCACGCTGGAAGAAATACAGGTGGTTCTCAATTTTTCATCTGTCACAGCAGAAACAATACATCTCACTTAGATAGAAACCATACTTGTTTTGGTAAAGTTGTAGAAGGTGTTGATATTGTAGATGATATTAGACAAGGTGATAAAATCAATAGTATTGAAGTTATTGAAGGGTAAGAGCCCCTCTAAATCTCCCCAAAGGGGAGGCCTAAAAAAATAAAAAAATCCCGCTTTAGCGGGATTTTTTTTATTTCTATCGTCATTCCGGAAGTAGCGTTAGCGGATATCCGGAATCTATTATTTATCAATAGTTTTACTAAAACTGAGATTGCGGGTCAAGCCCGCAATGACGTTAAATTTCTATACTTACTGGACAATGATCAGAACCATATTCGTTCATTAAAATTTCAGCTTTTTTTACATTTTTAATATAACTTTCACTTACTAAGAAATAATCAATTCTCCAGCCTACATTATTCTCTCTTGCTCCACCTCTGTAACTCCACCAGCTATAGGCATCTAATTTATCAGGGTTTAAATATCTAAAAGAATCTAATAAACCAGCATTAATAAAATTGTTCATCCCATCAATTTCTTCTTGCATAAATCCAGCACTTTTGTTGTAGTTTGCTTTAGGTCTTGCTAAATCAATTTCTGTATGTGCTACGTTTAAATCGCCACAAACAATTACAGGTTTAGTTTTTTCTAAATTCTTTAAATAAGCTAAAAAAGCAGCATCAAAATTTTGTCTATCATCTAATCTGCTTAAATCGTTTTTAGAATTGGGAGTATAAACTGTGGTTAAGTAAAAATCATCGTACTCGGCAGTTAATACTCTGCCTTCTTGATCGTGCTCTTTAATATTAATGTCAGCTTTAACGCTAATTGGTTTTTGCTTAGTAATTATTGCTGTACCCGAATAGCCTTTTTTTACCGCTGAATTTGAATAAACATGATATCCTTCTAAGTTTTCTAAAACTTCAGCTACTTGGTCATCTTGTGCCTTGGTTTCTTGTAAACACAAAACATCAGGGTTTAAACGTTCTATTTGTTCAAAAAAATCTTTTTTAGCAACAGCTCTAATTCCGTTTACATTCCAGGAGATTAACTTCATATTTTATCAATTTAAGCATCCAAAATACTAATTATTTTAAATAAACTCGATGGAAATCTAATACATGTTTATATTTGCTTTAGATGTTTACCAAGGAAGAAAAAAAAGCAATAAAAACTGAATTCTGGACGAGTTTTGGTGTTTATATGCGAAAACATAATAAAGAGTTTGGTCGTGTACATTGGGTAAACTATAAAACCAAAATCAAGGATTTATATTTTAGGTTAGACCTTACAAGTAAAAAAGCTACTTTTTCTATTGATTTACAGCATGTAGATGATGGAATTAGAGAGTTGTTTTATGAGCAATTTACTGAGCTGAAAGTGGTGCTACATGATGCTGTTGGTGAAGAGTTGATTTGGGATGAAATTGTTTTTAATGAGTTTGAAAAACCAGTTAGTAAAATTCATATAGAATTAGAAAATGTAAACATTTACAATAAAAACGACTGGCAAGAGGTTTTTGTCTTTTTTGAAAAACGAATTGTTGGTTTGCATCGCTTTTGGCTTGACTTTAATGAGATTTTTATACAACTTCAAAATTAGTGATTACTGAACTAATTAATAGTATACAACCTTTTGTTCATGAAGAAATAGAAAGAGTTTTATCTCCTTTTGGTGAAGTTTTAGTAGTAAACAATACCTTAAGATTACATGTGATTTTATTAGATAAGATTAAATGTAATTCAAGTAATACAGACTTAATCAATTTTAATTCAATTCAACAATCAAAAACAAGTCAACTTATCTGTATTTATGAAGATGAGTTAACGCATAAATTCGATATTATTGTTTCGAGAGTTAAGTCTTTATTAGGGGTTACTACTCGTATTCATGGAAGAAGCACAGCGGTTGTAAAACTAACAAAGCCTGAATTACTAAAGTTTTTAAATGATAATCATGGAAACGAACCATTTAATGCTAAATATAAATACGGTTTAACCTATAAAGGTGAATTAGTTGCAGTCGCTTCTTTTGGGCAGTTAATGCACAAGAAATTTGAAGCAGGAGGGAAGTGGTCGGGAGAGTTAATTCGATTTTGTAATAAAAGTGATTATACTGTTGTTGGTGGATTAAGTAAACTAATCAAACATTTTATAAAACAACACAAAGTAGATGATGTTATGACCTATGCAGATAAAGATTGGTCGGATGGGAAAAGTTATTTAAAACTTGGTTTTAAGTTAGTTGATGAACTTCCTCCAGTTGAATTTTTTGTTGACTCAAAAACATTAGAACGGTTTAATTACAGGACTAAAACTTCTACTAAAAACCCACTAATATCTATTTTTACTTCAGGAAGTTTAAAGTTTATTTTAGAAGTGAAGAATGAAGAATAGATTAGTAAGTATAATAATGCCAGTAAAGAACACCTCTAAACATTTAAAGGAATGTTTAGATTCTACTTTGAATCAATCGTATAGCAATTGGGAATTGTTAGCAGTAGATGATAGTTCTTCGGATAATAGTTTTCAAATATTAACTGACTATTCTATTAAAGATAATCGAATTAAAGTATTTAGGAATAATGGAAGCGGAATAATACCTGCTTTACAACTAGGCTATTCAAAATGTTTAGGAAATTTTATTACTCGTATGGATTCGGATGATATTATGGTTGACGACAAGCTATATGTGATGGTAAATCAATTGATTGAAAATGGGGTAGGCAATATTGCATTGGGCTTAGTACGTTATTTTTCGGAAGAGGGAATAGGAGAGGGATTTAGTAGATATGAACAATGGCTAAATGGATTAATTTCAAAAGGCGATAGCTTTAAAGAAATTTACAAAGAATGTGTGATTCCATCGCCTTGTTGGATGATGCAACGAGAAGACTTTGAAAAATGTGGTGGATTTACTAGCGAAATTTATCCTGAAGATTATGATTTAGCTTTTCGGTTTTATCAAAATAAACTAAAATGTATTCCATCCGAAAAGGTTTTACATCATTGGAGAGATTACCCAACAAGAACGTCGAGAACTCACGAACATTATGCTGATAGTAGCTTTATAGAGATAAAGTTGCATCATTTTTTGGAGTTAGATTATGATGTAAATAAAAAGTTAGTGGTTTGGGGAGCCGGTAAAAAAGGAAAATTAATAGCTGAGTTGTTGTTAAAAAGGAACATCCCTTTTTCTTGGATTTGTGATAATCCTAAAAAAATCGGTAAAGACATTTACAATCAGAAATTACTTTCGTTTACAGAACTTGAAAATATTGAAAATAACCAAAGTATTGTAACTGTTGCAAGCCCAACTGCACAGAAAGAGATTCAACGGTATTTTGCAGTAAGAGAACGTTTGCCAATGGTAGATTATTTCTTTTTTTGTTAATTAGCAATACTTTGAGCTACTAACCAGCCTGTAGTCCAAGCTGCTTGAAAATTAAAACCTCCTGTTAAAGCATCAATATCTAAAACTTCGCCAGCAAAATATAAATTTTCTACCTTTTTACTTTCCATCGTTTTAAAGTTGATTTCATTTAATTTAACGCCACCACAACTCACAAACTCTTGTTTAAATGTAGTTTTTCCTTTCGATTGGTAAACATCATTTAAAAGATTGTTTACAAGCTTGTTGAGTTGTTTTTTGTTTACTTCAGCCCACTTAATTTCAGTATTTATTCCAGATTTTTCTAATAAATACAATTGTAGCTTTTTAGGTAAATCTACACTAAACTGATTAATGACCTTTTTAGCGCCGTAGTTTTGTTTTTCGGTTTGGAAAAATGCTTTTAATTCGTCCTCTTTTTTATTTGGCAACCAATTTATACTGAATTCAAACTCATAATTTTTATCATGTAAAAATCGTGCAGCCCAAGATGATAACTTTAAAACAGCAGGACCACTAACTCCCCAATGTGTAATTAATAAAGGTCCACTTTCTTGCAGCTTAGTTCCATTTAACCGAATAGAAACATTACTAACCACACCTTGTAATTTTAAAATTTCATGGTTGGGTAAGTTAAAAGTGAATAAAGATGGAGTGGGAGCTTCAATTTCAATTCCTAAATTTTGAATGAACTCGTATTGTTCGAGTTTATTAAATCCACCAGTAGTAATTACACAATTTGTACAATGATAAATTTCGTTTATGGTTGTTAAAGTAAATGTCTCATTGTTTTTAGTAATGCTATCAACTTTAGTTTGAAAAATTATTTCAACATTATACTTTTTTAAATCAGCTAAAAAGCAATCTATAATGGTTTGAGAATTATCAGTAATAGGAAACATCCTACCGTCTTCTTCTGTTTTCAATTGAACACCTCTTTCATTAAACCATTCTATTGTATCAGTAGGATTAAAAGATGAAAAAGGTCCAATCAGTTCTCGTTGTCCTCGAGGGTAAAATTTTACTAATTCTTTTACATCAAAACAAGCATGTGTAACATTACATCTCCCTCCACCAGAAACTTTTACTTTAGAGAGCAATTTTGTGCTTTTTTCGAGTACAGCTACAGTAAGGTTGGGTTTTAATTTTTTTAAATTAATTGCTGCAAAAATTCCAGCAGCACCGCCACCAACAATAATAGTATCAAATGTTTTACTCATAAAGCAAATATAGTATCAAATAAGTATTGAATAAGGTTCATATTCAAAATATAATTTTACTCTATATTTTAGTTTTAAATTCTGAATAAACTTAATTTTACAGAATAAAATATTTAAAAATAGATAATATGAAAGATTTTAGACCAGCAGACAATATTCAAGATTTACAATATTTTGGTGAATTTGGAGGTGTAAACCCTTCAATAACAGATTCTTCCACCTATACTTTTTTAAAGGCAGGAACAATGGAAGGTGTTTTTGGTGGAGAAGTAGAAGGTTGCTATTTATATTCGAGGCACTGGAATCCAAGTAATAAATATTTGTCGCAAGCTCTTGCTCAAATGGAAGGTACAGAAAGTGCTTCAGTAACCGCTTCAGGAATGGGAGCAATTACTTCAGTAATCTTACAAATCTGTTTATCTGGTGATGAAATTGTAGCAAGTAGAACCATTTATGGTGGTACATATGCTTTTTTCAAAAACTTTTTACCAAAATTTGGTATTAAAGTAAATTTTGTAAATACTACTGAATTAGAACAAGTAAAAGCAGCTGTAACAGATAAAACTAAAATTATTTACTGTGAAACAATGAGTAATCCGATGTTAGAGATTTCTGATGTTTCGGAACTGTCTAAAATTGCAAAAGCAAACGATTGTAAATTGGTTGTTGACAATACTTTCTCTCCAATGATTTTTTCTCCAGCCCAAATGGGAGCTGATATTGTTGTTCATTCGATGACTAAATTTATTAATGGAATGAGTGATTGTGTAGCAGGAACAGTATGTGCTTCAGAAGAATTTATTAATTCGTTATATGATGTAAACGATGGAGCTGCAATGCTGTTAGGACCAGTTTTAGATAGTTTTAGATCGGCAAGTATTTTAAAGAATTTAAGAACACTTCATATTAGAATGAAACAACATAGTGCTAACGCAATGTACATTTCATCTAAACTACATGAAGATGGTGTTAAAGTTACTTATCCAGGTTTAGCAAGTCATCCACAAAATGGATTGATGAAAACAATGATGAATGAAGATTTTGGTTTTGGAGGTTTGTTTGTAATTGATATGCAAACTCCAGCAAGAGCAAATCAATTAATGGAATTGATGCAAGATGACAACTTAGGTTATTTAGCTGTAAGCTTAGGTTCATATAAAACATTGTTTAGTGCACCAGGCGGAAGTACTTCTTCAGAAATACCAGAAGAAGAAAGACTAGAAATGGGCTTAACCGATGGTTTAGTTCGTATATCTATAGGGTTAGATAATAACCCGGAACGTACTTACCAATCGATTAAAAGATGTATGGCTACAGTTGGTTAGCCAGCTGTTAAGTTTATAAAATTAAAATCCCGACCAAACGGTTGGGATTTTTTTGTTTTATGAATTTGTAATCACTTTTTCAACTCTTTCTGGATGATCTAGTTTTGAAAGTGTTAAACGGACTATACTATCTTTTAGGGCAGTTAAATCGTGAGGAACATGACCTTCTAAAGTAATAATGTCGCCTTTATTTAATTGATGTGTTTTTTCTTCAACTCCAAAATTAATTTCTCCTTCTAAAATATTAACAATAATAGGGAAAGGAGCCTTATGCTCTTTCATAATTTGACCCTTCTTTAACAGTATTCTTATTTCTTTAGAAAATGATGTTTCTAAAATTACTTTGGTCACAATTTTATTGTCGTTAAAATCTAAATTTTTAATAAATGATTCAATTTTCATGGCTGGTTTTAGTTTAGTTAAAAGTTAGTAAAATTTTAGGGCTTAAAACTTATTTTGTATCATTTCTTTAATCTTAATTGCTTTTTCAAAATGGTCGAGCTTATGTTTTATTATCCACCATTCTGCAACTTCCATTAGTAACTCTGGATTATCGTTTTTATTAGCGAAAAAAGCATAAAATGAAAGTCCTACATTTTCACCTTTCTTCTCAATCTTTTCATCTCAAATATTAATGATATGTTGTCTTATTGTTGGATTCATTTTAAAGGATGTTTATGTAGTAACAACTGAATAAAGTGCATATGTACTTTATTCGCATTATACGTTTAACCAAATTTTGTTATTTGTTAGCTTTTATTCTACATAAAAAAACCCTTAATCGTTTTTCGATTAAGGGCTTTTAAAAATTTTAATTTTGTTATGCTTCTACACTTACGATTGGTCCAGCAGCAACAAGTGCTTTACCTTCAGCGTTGTCAGTATATTTTTCGAAGTTTTTCACGAATAAAGCAGCTAATTTATTTGCTTTTTCATTCCATTCTTCTTTGTTTGAATAAGTATCTCTTGGATCTAAAATAGCTGGATCAACACCAGGTAAAGAAGTAGGTACTTCTAAATTAAATACAGGAATAGTCTTTGTTTCTGCTTTTTCGATAGAACCATCTAAAATAGCATTAATAATACCTCTTGTATCTTTTATAGAAATACGTTTTCCGCTTCCATTCCATCCAGTGTTAACTAAATAAGCTTCAGCTCCATTAGCTTCCATTTTTTTAACTAATTCCTCACCATATTTTGTTGGGTGTAAAGTTAAAAATGCAGCACCAAAACATGCTGAGAAAGTAGGAGTTGGTTCTGTGACACCTCTTTCAGTTCCAGCTAATTTAGCTGTAAACCCTGATAAGAAGTGATATTTAGTTTGGTCTGGAGTTAATTTAGAAACTGGAGGTAAAGTTCCAAATGCATCAGCCGAAAGGAAAATTACTTTTTTAGCAGGACCAGCTTTAGAAACTGGAGTCACTATATTTTCAATGTGATAAATTGGGTAAGAAACTCTTGTGTTTTCAGTTACAGAATTATCTGTAAAATCAATTTTTCCATTTGCATCAACAGTTACGTTTTCTAATAATGCATTTCGTTTTATTGCTCCATAAATTTCTGGCTCAGAATCTTTATCTAAGTTAATTGTTTTTGCATAACAACCACCTTCAAAGTTAAAAATACCTTCGTCATCCCATCCGTGCTCATCATCACCTATTAGTTGTCTGCTTGCATCAGTAGATAGGGTAGTTTTTCCTGTTCCTGATAAACCAAAAAATACTGCAGTATCTCCATCAGAACCAACGTTAGCTGAACAGTGCATAGAAGCCATTCCTTTTAAAGGTAAATAATAGTTCATCATTGCGAACATTCCTTTTTTCATTTCTCCACCATACCAACTACCACCAATTAATTGCATTTTTTCGGTTAAATTAAAAACTACAAAGTTTTCAGAATTTAATCCGTGTTCTTGCCATTTTTTGTTAGTTGTTTTAGAACCATTTAAAACAATAAAATCAGGTTCACCAAAGTTTTTTAATTCTTCTTCAGTTGGTCTGATAAACATGTTTTTAACAAAGTGAGCCTGCCAAGCAACTTCTACAATAAAACGAACTTTTAATCTAGTGTTTTCGTTTGCACCACAAAATGCATCTACAATAAATAATGTTTTTTCAGATAGTTGATTTGTAACTGTAGCTTTTAAATCATTCCAAACTGCTTGAGTAGTAGGTTTATTGTCGTTTTTTGCAGCATCAGAGTTCCACCAAATTGTATCTTTAGTTGTATCATCTTTTACAATGTATTTGTCTTTTGGAGATCTTCCAGTAAACTCGCCAGTCATAACATTAATGGCATCAAGTTCTGTTTTGTGTCCAGCTTCAAATCCTTTTAAAGATGGGTCAGTTTCATATTCGTATAATTTTTCATACGAAGGATTGTAAATGATTTCTTTAATTCCCTTAATACCTATATCATTTAATGATTTGGTAATAGATTCTCCACTAAATTCCATAATTTATTTTATATGTTTTTAATATTTGATACGTATCCAAAAGCTTATTTTACTTAGGATGTGCAAATTTCATATTCCTTTTTTATTTATGAAAGAATTTTCGAATGTTTTATAAACAGTTGATTATTGATTTTTTATGTGAACCATGTCTGTATCACCTATTGTTTCTTTAACGAAGCTTAAAAAGGCTTTTTTCTGGCTTGTTGATAAGTTTTTAAGGTTAAAGTTAAGGTTTGTTTCTCCTTCACGCCCCCAGTGCGAAATATCAGGTGTAATGTCTACTTTATTTGTAGAATTAAATTTAGCTAATCCATCTTCAAATGTTGTTTTTAGCTTATGGTCGATTCCTGCACCTTTACTTATAAATTCTAAAACTAAATCATAAGATTTTGTTTGTTCAGTTTGCTCAGTTTGTTTCGCATTTGCCATATCATCACTTTTAGTAGCTTTTTCCCCATTTTTACAAGCGATTAAGCTTACAGCAGATAAAATAAAAATTAACTTTTTCATATTGTTTAGTTTAAGTTGTATAATGCAGAGTATTTCTTTTTAGCATACTCCATAAAATATTTAAAATTAAGTTTTTCTCCAGTAATTTTAATACATAATTCATCAGCTGCAAATAATCTGCCATGTTTATGAATTTTCTCTCTTAACCAATTTAATAGTGGAGCTAAATTACCTTCTTTAATTAGTTCATCTAAGTTGTTAATATCTTTAGATGCTTGATTGTAAAATTGAGCGGCATAAAAACTACCTATAGAGTAGGTTGGGAAGTAACCAAAGCTTCCGTGCGACCAATGAATATCCTGTAAAACTCCCATCGAATCACTAGGAACATCAACACCTAAATATGCTTTATATTTTTCATTCCAAATTCTTGGTAAATCAGCAACTTCAATTGTTCCTCCAATTAAATCCTTTTCAATTTCATACCTTATTAATACATGAAAATGATAAGTTAATTCATCAGCATTAGTTCTTATTAAAGAAGGTTTTACAATATTCATTGCTTTGTAAAAATCTTCAGCTGAGTAGTTGTTTAAATTTTCGGGAAATATATTCTGTAGTCTAGCAAAGTTATGCTTCCAGTAATTTAAACTTCTACCTAAATTGTTTTCATATAAACGAGATTGAGATTCGTGTAAACCTAATGATAAATAAGAACCAGCAGGTAATCCATAATTATCGTCTAATAATCCTTGTTCATAAAGAGCATGCCCGCCTTCGTGAATACTACTCCATAAAATTTCACTTAAATCGTTTTCATTTACACGAGTTGTTACCCTTACATCTTTTGAGCTAAAGGTTGTTGTAAATGGGTGAGTAGATAAATCTTGTCTTCCAGATTTAAAGTTGTAACCCATTTGAGCTAATAATTCTTCGGTAAAAGCAAGTTGTTTTGTAGTTTCGTATTTCTGAAACATCAAGCTTTCATCATTTTGTGGAGCTGAAGCAATTTTAGCAACAAACTCTACCAATTGATGTTTTACATCTTTAAAAAGTATATCTAAATCTTTAACTGTTGCTCCTGGCTCGTATAAATCCAACTGAGCGTTGTAAGGATGGTTTTCGTAACCATATAATTCACATTCTTCACGTTTTAACTTAACAAGTTCTTCTAGCTTAGGCGCAAAAATGCTAAAGTCATTTTTAGATCTAGCTTCGTTCCAAGCAACAAAACTTTCAGAAATAGTTTTACTCATTTGGGTTACAAAAGCACCATTTAGTTTGGTACTTTTTTTATATGCTTTTAAAGATTCACTAACATTTCTTTTTTGAATATCAGTTAAATCTTCATTTTTCAATTTTTCTAAAACTTCTCCAAATTTCTTTTCAGTTGACAATTCGTGATGAATGCCTGCAAGTGTTGCAATTTGTTGAGCTCTTCGAGGAGCACTGTTTTCAGGCATAAAAACTTCTTGGTCCCAGTTTAAAACTGAAATAGAATGTTCTAGGTCTGCAATTTTTTGAGAATGAGTGATGTAATAGTTGTAGTTTTCCATTTGACAAAAATAGAATATTTCTTGTTTTTATGAACGGTTATCGTATTTCTAATGAATTTCATTATTTTCGTTTTCTAAAATAAAAATCATGAAGAGAATAGTTTTTAGTATTACTTTATTAGTAGGTGTTGTTTTATCCTTATCAGCTCAAGAGTTAAAAGATGTAAGCATAGAAAACATTTGGAAAGATTATAGTTTTTATTCGAGAACTGTAAATGGACTTAGATCAATGAATGATGGCTTAAACTATACATCTTTGGTTAGAACAAAAGAGGGTAATAATTTAGTTAAATATTCATATGCTGATGCTAATAAAATTGATGTTGTAATTGATAATTCTAAATTAACATTTGATGAAAAAGTGATTAAAATTGATGATTATGAGTTTAGTGCTGATGAGTCAAAAATATTAATCGCCTCAAATACCGAAAGTATATACCGTCACTCTTCAAAATCAGATTATTACATTTATGAAAATAATTCACAAAAATTAGAAAAATTAACACAGGGTGAAAAACAGATGTATGCTACTTTTTCTCCAAAAGCGAATAAGGTGGCTTATGTAAAAGCAAATAATATCTATTTTAAAGATTTAACATCAAATACAGAAATTCAAATAACAAAAGATGGTAAAAAAGGGTCTGTAATTAATGGAGCCTCTGATTGGGTTTATGAAGAAGAGTTGGTTTTAGTGAAGGCTTTTGAGTGGTCGCCTGATGGTAGTAAAATTGCATTTTATAAGTTTGATGAAAGTGAAGTAAAGGAGTGGAGTATGAAATATTACGATAATCTTTACCCAACTGAAGAACGATTTAAATATCCAAAAGCTGGGGAGGCTAATTCTAAAGTAGAAATTTATATTTACGATATAACAACCCAAAAATTAGAAAAAGCAAACATTGAAGGAGAGTATGAATATGTAATTAGAATTAATTGGACTAACGATTCTAAAGGGATAGCTATTCAAACGATGAACAGACATCAAAGTAATTTGAAAATGCACTTGGTAGATGTTTCTTCAAATACAGATAAAATTATATTCGAAGAGTTGCATGATAAATATGTTGAAGTTCCTACAACCATCTTTTTAACTTCAAAGAATCAATTTATCATTACAAGTGAAAAGGATGGTTATAATCATATGTACTTATATGATATTTCAGGAAAACTACTTAATCAAATAACCAAAGGAAATTGGGAAGTAACTGATATTTATGGGGTAGAAGAAAAATCAGGCACAGTTTATTATCAATCTACTGAGCTAAGTGCAATTTCTAGAACTGTTTACAGTATTAAGTTAAATTGTAGTTCTAAAAAGAAGTTAAGTACTAAATCTGGTTTTAACGAAGCTGAGTTTAGTGCTTCTTATAAATATTTTATAAATACAAATTCTACAGCTAAATCACCTCATTATGTTTCTGTTAATGATAACAAAGGAAAAGAATTAAGAATGTTACTGGATAATAAAACTACAGTTGAGAAACTTAAAACGTTTAATCTTTCAAAAAAAGAATTTTCTACAATTAATATAAATGGACAAGAATTAAATACTTGGTCGATTAAACCTAAAGATTTTGATGAAACTAAAAAATATCCATTGTTTATGTTTGTTTACGGTGGTGATGGAAATCAAACTGTAAAAGATGAATGGGATAGCTTTAATAATTTTTGGTTTGAACATCTGGCTTCGAAAGGATATATGGTAGTCTCAGTTGATAATAGAGGGACAGAAGGTAATGGTGCTGAATTTAGAAAAACAATTTATAAGCAATTGGGGAAATATGAAACTGAAGATCAGATTGAAGTTGCCAAATATTATGCTGGTTTGCCATACATTGATGGGAGTAGAATAGGAATTTTTGGATGGAGTTTTGGTGGTTATTTATCAACTTCATGTTTGTTAAAAGGTGCTGATGTTTTTAAAACGGCTATTGCAGTTGCCCCTGTTACAAACTGGAGATATTACGATAATATTTATACAGAGCGTTACATGCAAACTCCTCAAGAAAATGAGAAAGGATATGATGAAAACTCACCAATTAACCATGTAGAAAAATTAAAAGGAAATTATTTATTAATTCATGGAATGGCTGATGATAATGTACATTATCAAAATACAGCTGAAATGGTAAATGCTTTAATAAAAGCTAACAAACAGTTTACACAATTTAGTTATCCAAATAAAAACCATGGTATTTACGGAGGAAATACGAGACTACATTTGTATAATTTAATGACTGATTATTTATTGAATAATCTCTAAATAATTTATTGCTAATTTTAAAAACTTTAATTCTTAAAAATATATTTTAAATGGAAAATAATAATGTACCAACTATTTTAGGTCATCCAGCAGGATTATTTACTTTGTTCTTTACTGAAATGTGGGAGCGTTTTTCTTACTACGGAATGCGTGCTTTATTAGTGCTTTTTTTAGTAAGTGGATTAGATGATGGAGGATGGGCTTGGAGTAATGAAGAAGCAGCTAAGTTATATGCAATGTACACTGGGTTAGTTTATATAACTCCAATTTTTGGTGGATTACTAGCCGATAAATTATTAGGATACAGAAAAGCAGTAGTAGTCGGAGCAGTTTTAATGACTGCTGGACACGCAGCTATGGCAATGGAAACAGAAGCTTTCTTCTATTTAGGATTAACCTTGTTGATTTTAGGTAATGGTGCTTTTAAACCAAATGTTTCTTCAATTGTAGGAGGTTTATACCCTTTAGGCAGCGATAAAAAAGATGGAGCTTACACTATTTTTTATATGGGTATTAATGCTGGAGCATTTTTAGGTATTCTTTTATGTGGTTATATTGGAGAGAAAGTAGGATGGAGCTATGGTTTTGGATTAGCTGGAATTTTTATGTTTGTTGGTATGATTCAATTCTGGTTTGGTCAAGGCATTTTTGGAAATGTTGGTTTAAGTCCTAAACAAAAATTAGCTAGTGATAGATTAGCTGTTCATGAAGGGGTTTCTGTTGTTGATAAAGAAGTAAAAGAAGGTGAAAATGAAGAAGGAAATTCTCCAGTAGTAGTAAGAGATAGATTAGTGGTAATTGGAATTTTAGCATTTTTCACGATTTTCTTTTGGTGGGCATTTGAGCAAGCAGGAAGTAGTATGACGATATTTGCTAAGGATTATACACAAAGAACTTTGTCTGGTGGTGGAGCAACAATTTTTAAATGGGTAAATACAATTTTAACAGTTGTACCGTTAGCAATTATTACATGGGTTTTAGCTATGTTGTTTGGTAAAACAGTTAAAAAATATCCAATTTCAGTGGTTGCTTTAGGTGCAAGTTTTGCAGCAATTTGGGCAATAGCTATATGGATGTTAGTTAGGGAGTTTAATGCAGAAAGTTCAGAAGTTCCAGCGTCTTGGTTTGGTATTTTAAATTCATTATTTATTATCCTTTTTGCACCAATGTTTTCTAAGTTATGGGAGAGTAAATACAATCCGTCAGCATCTATAAAATTTGCTTTAGGTTTAATTTTGTTAGGTATTGGGTTTGGTGTTTTAGCTTTTGGTGCTTCAGGAATAGAAAGTGGTGCAACTACAGCTTCTGTAAGCATGATTTGGTTAATAATGGCTTATTTATTACATACTTTAGGTGAATTAGTATTATCTCCAGTAGGTTTGTCTTACGTAAGTAAATTAGCTCCTGCTAAATTAGTGGGTATGATGTTTGGTTTATGGTTTACTGCAACAGCAATAGCTAATTTCTTTGGAGGTATTACAGCTAGTTATATTGATAAAATAAGTGAAGAGTATTCAATGGCAGTATTCTTTATGATTTTCTTTATTATACCAATCGCTGCTGGGTTAGTTTTAATTGCATTAACTCCAATGATTAAAAAGAAAATGCACGGAATACATTAAACGGTATAGTTGTTGTTATAACTTGAAAAAAATAATTACAAGATGAAAAAAATATTAGTACTTACATTAGTTGTTTTAGCTGCAAATCTATCTTTTGCTCAAGATGGCGTTTTAACATATAAAGCTGAAGCAGAAGGTTGGTTAGTTGATATTAATGAAGCTTACGCAGTATCTCAAAAAACAGGAAAGCCAATTATGGCAAACTTTACTGGTAGTGATTGGTGCGGTTGGTGTAAAAAATTAAAAGCAGAAGTTTTTGATACACCTGAGTTTAAAAAGTGGGCTGAAAAAACAGTTGTTTTAGTTGAATTAGATTTTCCAAGAAGAAAAGTAATTCCAGAAAACATAAAGCAACAAAATGCCGGATTACAGCAGGCTTTTCAAGTTACTGGTTACCCTACAATATGGGTGTTTGATATGGGGAAGGATGATAAAGGGCAATATACTATTAATGCTCTAGGTAAAACAGGATATGTAAGAGGAACTGCAGCTTTTACCAAAGGTGTTGATGACATGATAAAAAAAGGAGCTAGTAATTGAAAGTAGCTTTTAAAAGAAACAAAAAATCCCGAACTAATTTTTTAGTTCGGGATTTTTTTTATGATTAGGAATAAATCAATTATCCGTTAAATCTAGCATTAACTTCATCCCAATTAATTACATTAAAAAATGCATTAATATAATCAGGTCTTCTGTTTTGGTAGTTTAAGTAATAAGCATGTTCCCATACATCTAAACCTAATACTGGAGTTCCAGTACAACCAACACCTGGCATTAAAGGATTATCTTGATTTGGAGTAGAACATACTTCTAATTTTCCGTCTTTCACACAAAGCCATGCCCATCCAGAACCAAATCTTGTTGCAGCAGCTTTAGAAAATTCATCTTTAAATGCTTCGTAAGATCCAAAAGCAGCATCGATTGCACCAGCAATAGCTCCAGTTGGGTTTCCTCCACCATTAGGAGACATTACTTTCCAAAATAAATCGTGGTTGTAATATCCACCTCCATTATTTCTAACAGCACCATTGTTCATATCTAAGTTAGTTAGAATATCTTCAATAGATTTTCCTTCTAAATCAGTTCCTGCAATAGCATTGTTTAAATTATTTGTGTATCCAGCATGGTGTTTTCCATGGTGTATTTCCATTGTTCTTGCATCAATATGCGGTTCTAATGCATCGTATGCGTAAGGTAATTGTGGTAATTCAAAAGCCATTTTAAAATGTTTTTATTAAGTGATTAAAAATGGAGATTGACATATTCAATCTCCAATATTATTTTATTTAGTTTTTAGAAAGGTAATCAGCAATACCATCATGAGTAGCTGTTAATCCTTCTTTTCCTTTTACCCAGTTTGCTGGACAAACTTCTCCATTTTCTTCTAGATGTTGTAATGAATCTACCATTCTAATAGCTTCATCAACATTTCTTCCTAAAGGTAAATCGTTTACCAATTGGTGTCTTACTTTTCCTTCTCGATCAATTAAGAATAAACCTCTGTAAGCAATTAATTCTCCTGTTGCAATCATTTCCCCTTCATCATTCCAATCTAATTCTCCTGCTAGAACATCATAGTTCATTGAAATTGTTTTGTTAGTGTCAGCAACAATTGGGTAAGTAATACCTTTAATTCCTCCATGATTTTTTTCCATTTGCAACCATCCCCAGTGAGATTGTTCAGTATCTGTAGATACGGCAACTAATTCAACATTTCTGCTTTTAAATTCAGCTAATTTTTCTTGAAAAGCAAATAATTCAGTTGGGCAAACAAATGTAAAATCTTTTGGGTAAAAGAATAAAATCACATATTTACCTTTAAATTGTTCTAAAGTAAAATCATTTACAATGTTTCCACCATCTATAACAGCTGAAGCTGAGAAACCTGGTGCTTGTCTTCCTACTAGTACACTCATTTTTTAATTTTTATTAGTTAAACATTTATTACATTTTCCTTTTAGATGAATGTGAGTTTCATCTATTTTAAAGTTTTCAAGTTCATTATAAAGTAAGCTTGAAAAATCAATTTCTATATCATAGATATGGCCACAGTCATCGCATTTAAAATGGCCATGACTTTCAGTAATAGCATCATATCTTACTTCATTATCTTCAATCGTTACCGTTGATGTTATTCCTTTATCTACAAATAGTTTTAGAGTGTTGTAAACTGTTGTTTTTGATAATGTTGGAATGTTGCCAACTAAGTTCTTATAAATAATATCAACGGTAGGATGGTTCATCTCTGAATATAAATATTCAAAAATTTTAATCCTCTGATAACTCGGTTTTATATCGTGAGTTAATAAATGGTTAGGTATATTCATTTTATATTAATTATAAAATTGTAACGATTACAAATTTAAGAAGAATACATGAATTATACATTGCTTAACTGTTAAAAAAATATAAAAGATGTAAACAATCAATTAACAAAAAAGTGTTTAAAAATAGTTGGTAAGTTAAAGTAGATGCAGCTAGAATTAAAGGTACTTTTAATTTACTTTGTAATATCTCAATTTATCCAAACGAATGGAATTAACTTTTTACGGACATGCTTGTTTTTCAGTAAAAGTAAATGGTAAGACACTATTGTTTGACCCATTTATTACCCCTAATGAAAAAGCAAAACATATTGATGTAAATTCAATTCAGGCAGATTATATCTTGATTTCTCATGGACATGAAGATCATATTGCAGACGTTGAAACTATTGCAAAAAGAACTGGAGCAAAAATCGTTTCTAATTTTGAAATTGTCTCATGGTTTAATGGAAAGGGATTAGAAAATGGGCATCCAATGAATTTTGGAGGTTCATGGAATTTTGATTTTGGGAAAGTAAAATATGTTAAAGCCGATCATTCTAGCGTAATGCCAGATGGAGCTTATGGAGGTAATCCAGGAGGATTTATAATTTCAACTGATAAAGGTAATTTTTATTATGCTGGAGATACTGCATTACATTTGGATATGAAATTGACTGGTGAATACCAAAAATTGGATTTTGCCGTTTTACCAATCGGTGACAATTTTACAATGGGAATTGACGATGCCGTAATAGCTGCTGATTTTATTAAATGTGATAAAATTATAGGAGTTCATTATGATACATTCGGGTATATAGAAATTAACAAAGAAGAAGCAATACAAAAATTTTCTGAAAAGAATAAAGAATTACTTTTAATAGAAATAGGTAAAACAATTAATATTTAAATCAATACGATTAACCAAATTATAACATGGGAAAAATAATTGCCATATCAAATCAAAAAGGTGGAGTAGGAAAAACAACCACAGCTATTAATTTAGCAGCAGGGTTGGGTGTTTTAGAATATAAAGTTCTTTTGGTTGATGCTGATCCCCAAGCCAATTCTACTTCTGGGGTTGGATTCGATCCTAGAAACATTAAAAATAGCATTTACGAATGCTTAATTAATGAAATTGAACCTAAAGATGCTATTTTACACACGGATTCACCAAACTTAGATATATTACCTGCTCATATCGATTTAGTTGGAGCTGAAATAGAATTAATAAACTTACCTAATCGTGAGAAAATGATGCGTGCATCATTGGCTTTAATTAAAGATGATTATGATTTTATTATTATTGATTGTTCTCCATCATTAGGATTAATTACTATAAATTCTTTAACAGCTGCAGATTCTGTTATTATTCCTATTCAGTGTGAATATTTTGCATTAGAAGGTTTAGGGAAATTATTGAACACAATCAAGATTGTTCAATCAAGACTAAACCCAGATTTAGACATTGAAGGTTTGTTGTTAACAATGTATGATATTCGTTTAAGATTATCAAACCAAGTAGTGGAAGAAGTGAAAACGCACTTTCAACAAATGATGTTTGATACGATTATTCAACGAAATACAAAATTAGGTGAAGCTCCAAGTCATGGTCAAACTATTATTATGCATGACATGAGCTGTAAAGGTGCTATCAATTATTTAAATTTAGCTAGAGAAATTCTTCAGAAAAATGGTATGACTAAAATGTCTGAAGAGGAGAAAACAATAATTTTAGAAGATGAGTAAAAAGCCAGCGTTAGGAAGAGGTTTAGGAGCATTATTACAGAGTGCTGAGACTGATATTACATCAAATAAATTAGAAGAAACTCCAGCAATAGTTGGTTCTGTTTCAACTTTACCAATTGAATATATAGAAGCGAATCCATTTCAGCCAAGAACTCAATTTGAGAAAGAAGCTTTATTAGAATTAGCTGATTCAATTAGTGAACTAGGAATTATTCAGCCTGTAACTGTTCGTAAGTTAGGTTATGGAAAATATCAGCTTATTTCTGGTGAAAGAAGATTTAGAGCTTCGCAAATTGCAGGATTAACAGAAATACCTGCTTTTATTAGAATTGCAAATGACCAAGAAATGCTAGAGATGGCATTGGTTGAAAATATACAAAGAGAAAACTTAGATGCAGTTGAAGTTGCTTTTAGTTATCAAAAATTAATTGAAGAATGTAACTTAACACAAGAGAAGTTAAGTGAAAGAGTTGGTAAAAAACGTTCAACTGTAGCAAATTATCTTCGTCTTTTAAAATTACCTGCTGAAATACAATTGGCTATTCGTACTAAAGATATTTCTATGGGACATGCTCGTGCCATCGTAAATATTGAAGACGACAAAAAACAATTAGCTATATATAAAAGAGTAGTTAAAGAAGGGTTATCTGTAAGACAGGTAGAGGAAATTGTAAAAGGAAAAAAGGATGATAAAGTGGCAGAATTCAAAAAAGGAACAAATTCTGCTTTAACATTTACCCAACAAAAAATTCAAGAAGATTTAACATCTTTCTTAAAATCTGATGTTCAGTTGCAAAGTAACAGTAGAGGTAGAGGAAAGATTGTTATACCTTTTACTTCAGAAGATCAGTTAGAAAGAATTGTTGAGCTTTTAGGCTTGTAACTATTATTGTGAGTTTTTTTACAAAACATAACTTCATTTTAATTTTTTGCTTTTTTACAACGGCATCAACTTTGTTTAGTCAAAATACTTTTGAATCAGACACTATTGCAGTTGATTCGGTTAAAATAAGAAAGCATTCTCCAACTTTAGCTACGCTGTTAAGTACTGCAATTCCTGGTGCAGGTCAAGTTTACAATAAAAAGTATTGGAAAGTACCAATCATTTATGCAGGAATGGGAACTTCATTATACTTTGCTTTTTCAAATCATTCTAATTATAAAAAATATAAAGAAGCTTATGTGACTAGGTTGGATGAAGATGAAACAACAATTGATGAATTTGATGGTTTGCTAACAGATGAAAACTTAAGGACAAATATGGATGCTTATCGTCGGAATCGTGATTATTCATATATTATAGCGGGTTTGTTCTATGTGATGAATATTGTTGATGCAACCGTTGATGCTCATTTGTTTTCATTTCCAGTAAATGATAATTTAACGTTTCACTTTGAGCCAAGTATTCAGTTGACGCAAAATAATCAAATAAGCAATGGATTTCGATTGGTTATCAAATTATAACCATTTATCATACCTTTGAACCGATAATGTAAAATCAATACAAAAAGATAATAAACTACCTCAACTTTAGGTTTTAAATAGATGAAAATAGCAATAATAGGATATGGCAAAATGGGAAAAGAGATTGAAAAAATCGCTTTAGAAAGAGGTCATTCAGTTCCTTTAAAAATATCTTCACAAAACCTTAAAGAATTTTCAAAAGAAAATTTAGAAAAATGTGATGCAGCTATTGATTTTACAACTCCAGATTTAGCGGTGGGTAATATTTATAAATGCTTTGATGCAAATTTGCCAATTGTAGTTGGTACTACTGGATGGTATGCTTCTTTTAATGAGGTTATTCAGAAGTGTGCTAAGCATAACCAAACAATATTGCATGCTACTAATTGTAGTTTAGGAGTTAATTTATTTTTTGAGTTAAACAAGAAGTTAGCGAAGTTAATGAGTACTCAAAACGATTACGATGTTAAAATTGAAGAAATACATCATACTCAAAAATTAGATGCGCCTAGTGGAACAGCAATAACCTTAGCAGAAGGGTTGATTGAAAATTATTCTCAAAAAAATACTTGGAAGTGCGATCAAGAGGTAGGAGAGAATGAGTTGTTAATTAATGCTATTCGTGAAGAAAATGTACCAGGCACACACGCAATAAAATATAGTTCAGAAATAGACGAAATAGAAATAAAACATACAGCACACAATAGGAAAGGGTTTGCAAAAGGAGCGGTAATTGCTGCTGAATATATTGCGAATAAAAAAGGTGTTTTCTCTATGAATGATGTGTTGTTTAATTAGAAAAAATAAATAAACTATGGAAATTAGTATACCAGTATTTATCGTTTTAGCGATTATTTATTTTGTAGCAGCTCATATTGGCTTATACAAAATGTTTCAAAAATTGGGGTTTAAAGGATATGAAATATTAATTCCATTTTATGGAACTCATTTAGCTGTAAAAACAATTAAAAAATCTTTTTGGTGGACGATCATTTATTATGTTCCGTTTTTAGGTTTTGTAGTTTGGATGGGAATTATAGTTGAATTGATGAAATTGTTTGGTAAAGTTAAGTTCTCTGAACACTTTTTAGGAGTCGTATTTGCTGGTATTTATTTACCATACATTGCTTTTCAAGATGATTTTAAATTTATAGGATATGAAGAAGCAGCGAAGTATAAAAAAACAAAGAAAAGAGAATGGGCGGATGCTATTGTATTTGCTGTTATTGCAGCAACTTTAATTAGAGGATTGTATATGGAGGCATTTACAATACCAACTTCATCTATGGAGCAAAAATTATTAGTTGGAGATTTCTTGTTTGTAAACAAAATGGCTTATGGAGCAAGAATTCCGAATACTCCTGTAAGTTTTCCTTTTACACATCATAGTTTCCCAGAATGGGTTCCTATAGTAGGAGGTAGTCAGTCTTATACAGATTTGATTAAGTTCCCTTATACAAAGCTGCCAGCAATGGGAGATGTTGAACGTAACGATTGTGTAGTATTTAATTTCCCGGCTGGAGATACTGTGGCATTAGAGCATCAAAATCAAGTTTACGACCAATTGGTTAGAGATTATGGGCGTGATTTTGTTTGGAATAATTTTACAATTAAAGGTCGTCCGGCAGATAAGCAAGAAAACTATATTAAACGATGTGTTGGTTTACCAGGTGATAAATTACAAATTGTTGATACAAAACTGATGATAAATGATGCACCTGCTTATTTCGATGAGAATGCACAGTTTACCTATAAGGTTGTAACCGACGGTACAGGGTTTAATGAAAAAATGTTGCAGAAAAAAGGCATTACTACGGAGCCAGTTCAAAAAATATCTGATTATGGTGAGTATGAATTAACTTTAACTGATGAAGCAGTTGAAAAGGTTAAGCAATTTTCTTATGTGAAGTCTATTGAAAGAAATATAGAACCATTAGGTTATGTATATAAATTTCAGAATCAACCTGTTTTCCCAAATGATACAGCCTACAATTGGACACGAGATAATTTTGGTCCAATGGTAATTCCTGCTAAAGGAATGACAGTAGAATTGAATTTAAACAACTTGCCTCTATACAAAAGAATTATTCATAATTACGAGAAGCATGAATTAAAAGTAACTGATGGTAAAATTTACATTGATGGAGTGGAGGCTACATCTTATACTTTTGCAATGGATTATTACTGGATGATGGGAGATAACCGTCATAACTCATTAGATTCTCGTTATTGGGGATTTGTTCCTGAAGACCATATTGTTGGTAAAGCTGTATTTGTATGGTTATCTTACGATGCTCAATTAGGAAGAATAAGATGGGAGAGGTTGTTTTCATTAGTTCATTAATTTGAAACTAATTAAAGTTATAAAAGATTGGATTAAAGCATTAACACTTGCCTTAATAACTGTAATGGCTATTAAGGCTTTTTTCTTTGAAGTGTTTACTATTCCTTCATCCTCTATGGAGAAAACACTTTTGCCAGGAGATGTTATTTTAGTAAATAAACTGACTTACGGTGTTCGATTGCCAGTTACTCCATTAACATTTCCATTAAGTCATCAATATTTACCATTCTTTACTGAATTAAAATCTTTTATAGATGCTATTCAATTGCCTTATTTACGCTTTTTTGAGTCATCTTTAAAACACAATGATGTTGTAGTTTTTAATTATCCAATTGAGGATGAGTTTCCTGTTGATCATCGTTCTTATTATATTAAACGTTGTGTTGGTTTACCAGGAGATACTTTAAAAATAGAGAATAAAGCAGTTTATATCAATCACCAAAAGCAAGTTACATTACCAAAAATGTTGTTTAATTATAAGGTAGTTACCAATACTTTAATTTCTAATGACACATTAATAAAGTATAATATTACTGAAGGTGGATTGGATGGGTTAAAAAATCATTGGGAGTTTACTATGACTGATTCGGTTGCAAAAGTGTTGCAAAAACAAGATTACGTTGTATCACTAAAAAAAATTGAAATAGACCCAAATTCTTTTGCCGATTATATATTCCCTTACCATGAATTTTATGGATGGAATATAGATTATTTTGGAGAAGTAATAGTTCCTAAAAAAGGTGTTGAAGTTAAGCTTGATAACAATAATATCCATTTGTATAAACGAATTATCGAAGTTTATGAAGAAAATGAATTGGATATTTTAGAAAACAAGTTTATCATTAATGGTGATGAAACTGAGTTTTATACCTTTAAAATGGGCTATTACTTTATGATGGGAGATAATCGTCACAATAGTTCTGATTCTCGATTTTGGGGTTTTTTGCCCGAAGATCATATTTTAGGAAAAGCACAAACAATTCTATTTTCAGCTAACAAAACAGGTGCAGGAGAAAAATACCGATGGAATAGGTTATTTAAGAATATCGAGTGATTTGTTAGGATTTCAACAATAATCAAAATTTTTACAGCTAAAAAAAAATTTTTAAATCCATTAGTTAAATAGTTTTACTATCAAACTAAACTATTTAAACAATGAAAAAACTATTAATTAGTATTATCACACTGTGTTGTGGTGTTCAACTTTACGGACAAGCTTTTAATTTTAATGAACCTATTGTTTTAGGTTATTTTCCATCTTGGTCAGAAAGCTGGGCAGCTACAGGTCAAAACTCTAAATTAAGAGAAGTTCCTGCTCTTGTAAACTTTGTATTTCTCTCTTTTGCAAAACCAGATTTAACCTATTTAAAAGGTTCATATGATATATCAGGAACAGGAATAGAAGTTCCTTATGATGGGTGTTCATTAAAAGAAAGTGTTTCAGCTCTTAAAGACAGAGGGATACATGTAATTCTATCAATAGGGGGAGAAACATTTTGGAATAGTAGTTCGGTCTATAATAATATTAACTATCAACAAATAAAAGATTTGGTAGATGATATGGGTTTTGTTGGAATTGATTGGGATTTTGAACCTAATGGTTCTTTTGGAAATATTGGAAACACTACAAATGTTCAACACTTCATCGATTTTTTCACGAATTCGAGAGCTTTGATGCCTAAAAATGAAGGTTATATTTTAGCATGCGCACCAGCAGGTGTAGGTGCTTTAGGTGGTCAAACTAATGATGATGCGGCATCTCCTTATGCTTATGCAAATAGAAATAGTTTAACTGGAGAAACCGATGCAAACTTGTATAACGGAACTGTATCAACAAATGGAATTAACTTGTTTGGTTTTTCATCTACAGGTCATATGATACCTGTAATGCAGGCAGTGGGCGATAAAATAGATTTAATTGCTTTTCAAGGTTATAATACTGGTGCAAGTACCAATAGAAGCATTATGTATGATGCTTATGCTTACTATGCAGAAATTTATGGTTTTAAGGTTGCAGCAGGCGTTCATTTTCCAAATGAACCTTGGGGGCCTTATTATACTTATACACACACTAATGTTGCATCATTGTCAGAGCATATTTCAGCTCATCCAAATAGAGTAGGTGATAATGATGGAATAATGATTTGGCAAGTATTATTAGCAGATGCATCAAGTTCAGGTTATTCGTATTTAAATGTAGCGAGTAAAGTTCTAAATGGGGTTGCTGAATCTACTGCAGTTGCAGATGCTAATGATTATTCACTTGTTACCTATACGGGTGGCTCTACTGGTTGTACTTCAGGTGGAGGAGGTGGAAACACATATTGTGGTGTTAGTGAGTATGATGTTAGTCTGAGTTATCCTACAGCTGGAACTCAAGTTTATGCAAACTGTAAAGTTTGGGAAAACCAATGGTGGGCAAACCCCGGAGAATCACCAGGTTCTAATAGCGTTTGGTTAGAAGTAAATGATTGTTCAGAAGGGGCAGGTTGTACAGTAGGTATTAATGAAATGGAAACTGAAAATGAATTTACTTTTTTTGTAGCTAAAAACCGATTAACATTTATCTCTAATAAAGAGGAAGTAAGAAATATTAAAATCTATAGCTTACAAGGTCGGTTGATTGAAGATTTAATGGTAGGTAAAGGAAATAATACGGTTATGTTATCTAAAATAAATAATACAGGTGTTTATATTTTACAATTTGAAGGTATTAATCAACTGATTACTAAAAAAGCTTTTTTGGAGTAGTTAAGTAAAAAGATGATGAAGTGGTTGAGTAATAGAGATTATTGAAAAATGATACTCACTTTATTGCTCAATCACTTTTTATTCAATAATCAAAACAATCAACTTCTTTAACTTCGCCAGCGTTTAAATTCTCTAGTTTTATATTGCCAATACGAACACGAACTAACCGAAGTGTGGGAAAACCTACTGCCGCAGTCATTTTACGAACTTGACGAAACTTACCTTCGTTCACAGTAATGGAAACCCAACTTGTAGGGCCGTGTCTATCGTCTCTAATTTTTTTGTTTCTTTTCGGTAAATCAGGTGTATTGGTTAATCGAAAAGCAGTACAAGGTAGGGTAGTGTATTTTTCTCCTTCTATTCCAATTTCCACACCATTTTGCAATTGTTCAACTGCTTCAAAAGTTATATTTCCATTAACTTGTGCATAATACTCTTTCTCTACTTTTTTACTACGAATGGCTTCACTCATTTTTCCATCGGTAGTTAATAATAACAAACCTTCCGAAGCCTCATCTAATCTTCCAATTGCCATTGTTCCTTCAGTAAAATCAAACAATTCGCCTAATAGCTTTTTTTTATGCCCTGCATTCTCAGTAAGCTGACTAATGTAGCCATCGGGTTTATATAAGATGTAATGGTGGTGCATTATGATTTTGCTGTTGTTAATTTATGTATCATTCCGTTAAAAATGAATCCATGAAATGGAAGTACTGCATACCAATATAATCTACCTGTAAGTCCTAAAGGTCTAAAAGTTGCTGTCTGTGTTAATTTATTATCCTTAACTCTAAATTCAAGCCATGCTTCTCCGGGTAATTTCATTTCTGCATAAAGCACTAAAATTCCTTCACTTTTATTAGCATATAAAACTCTCCAAAAATCCAATGCATCTCCAGTATTTATTGAGTCTGATGATGTTCTACCTCTTCTAAGCCCAACACCTCCAAAGAGTTTGTCTATAAAACCACGTAGTTTCCATAACCAGTTTCCATAATACCAGCCATTTTCTCCTCCAATACTCCAAATCTTATTAATAGTATTCTCTCGGTTTGTTATAGTACGCTCTTTAATATCTTTAAAACAACCAAAAGTTGGAATTTGAATAAAGTCAGAAATATTAAAAACAAACTCACTACTTATAAAAGCATCTTTCCAGCTTGAAATCACTTCATTTCTTTCGATCTTGCTAAAAGCTTTCTCAATTGAATCTTCGTAAGATATAGGTTCAATATTTAATAGCTTGTTAATTTTGTTGTTTCGGCATACGACTTCAATTTTCATGCTGTTTACTAAAGCAATAGCTAACTTGTAAGAAGTCGATGTAACAAAGTAGAGCCAGTATGAAGATAGCTTAGGAGTCATTACAGGAACTATGTAGATTAGTCGTTTTAAATTTCTTTTCTTCCCTAGAATCAAAAGCATGTCTTTATAAGACAAAATATCAGGACCTCCAATATCAAAATTTTCATTAAATGTTTTAGGGTTAAAAATAGATTTTGAAAGAAATTTAATGACATCTGAAATTCCTATTGGTTGACATTTTGTGTTTAACCATTTAGGAGTTACCATTATTGGTAGTTTTTCCACTAAATCCCTCATAATTTCAAAAGATGCACTTCCTGATCCTATTATTATTCCAGCTCTTAAAGTTGTAAAATTATATTTGCCCTTACTTAGTTCTGTTTCAACATTTTTCCTAGATATTAAGTGTTTTGATAATTCAGTTTCATTAACAATTCCGCTTAAATATACAACATGGTTTACTTTTGTTTCATTTAAAGTAAGTCTAAAATTCTTTGCTGATTCACTTTCTAGCCTATTATAATTTGAAGAAGTTGACATGGAATGAACTAAATAATAAGCACCGTCAATATCTTTTGGTATTACATTTAAAGATTCTTTATCTAATAAATCAGCTTGAATAATTTTAATTCTTGATTTTATTGACTCAGGCGGATTAAATCTATTAATATCTCTTACACAGCAAATAACATCATGTCCAGACTCAATTAATACCGGTAGTAGTCTTTTTCCTATATATCCAGATGCTCCAGTTAAGAGTATTTTCATATTGTATTTACTTTCATTTTTTTATACAAATCTACAACTTGTTTAGTCTCTAAAACATCGTGCACACGCAATATGTTAGCGCCTTTGCTTAATGCTAAAGTGTTTAAAGTAGTAGTGCCATTTAAAGCTTCTTGTGGTGTGGTTTTTATTACTTTGTTTATCATCGATTTACGAGAGAAACCAACTAAAACAGGTAATTCTAAAATTTCAAAATCTGCTAAGTGGTTAAGTAATTCATAATTGTGTTCAATCGTTTTACCAAAACCAAAACCAGGGTCAATAATAATATCGTTAATGCCTAGTTTGTTTAATTCATTTACTTTTTTGGCAAAAAAATCAATTACTTCAAGTGTTACATTTTTATAAGTAGGTTTTTCTTGCATGGTTTGAGGTGTGCCTTGCATGTGCATAATAATATAAGGCACTTGCAATTCTTTTACGGTTGCAAACATGTTGGCATCCATATTTCCAGCCGAAATATCGTTAATTATTGCTGCACCAGCATTAATAGCTTGTTTGGCAACGTTACTTCTAAACGTATCTATCGAAATTATTATCTCAGGAAATTGTTTTATTAATAATTTAATAATAGGAATAACCCGATCTAATTCATCTTTTTCACTTACTTCTGCAGCTCCTGGTCGAGAAGAATAACCACCAATATCAATTATAGTAGCGCCATCGCTTAGCATTTTTTGTACTTTTTCTATAATCTCTTGGTTGTTATTTAATAAACCACCATCAAAAAAAGAGTCAGGAGTAAGGTTTAGTATCCCCATAACTACCAATTCGTCTAAATTTAGCAGTTTGCCTTTACAGTTTATTGTATTTTTTTTCAAAAAAAATGTATCTTGCGTCGTTTCTATGGTTAACATAATTAAAGATCAATAATGAGTAATACTTCTGAACAATACGATTCAATAATAAAGATTTGTAGCGACATTTTTACAAAAAAAATGAAAGATTATGGTAGTGCTTGGCGAATTTTAAGAACAAGTTCGCTAACCGATCAAATTTTTATTAAGGCAAAACGTATCAGAAGTATTGAAGAGAAAGGAATGAGTAAGGTTGATGAAGGTGTTCGTTCAGAATATATTGGTATTGTTAACTATTGCATTATGGCGTTGGTTCAATTAGAGTTGGGTTATAATGAAAATACAGAACTGGCTTTTGATGAAGCTAAAAACCTTTACGATAAACATTTTATAGCTGCTAAAAGCTTAATGGAGAATAAAAATCATGATTATGATGAGGCGTGGAGAGATATGCGTTTAAGTTCGTTAACCGATTTAATTTTAATGAAATTGTTGCGAACAAAACAAATAGAAGATAACGATGGTAAAACCTTAATTTCAGAAGGGATTGATGCCAATTATTCTGACATGATTAATTATGCTGTTTTTGCATTGATTAAAATTGAAGAGCAAAAGTAAAGCTTGGTTAAAAAAGCGTTAAATATTGTTAAAACACTAAGAGGTAAATGTTTAAAAAATAGTTTTGATTTTTTAAACGAAGAAAAATGAAATTAGTAGCAAACATATCACGAATATTAGTAGGCTCATTATTTATTGTGTCGGGTTTAATTAAAGCTAACGACGTTTTAGGTTTTAGCTATAAGCTAGAAGAATATTTCGAAAATGGAGCTTTGGCTTTTCGTGTTCGTAACATGATAGGTTGGGATTCATTTTCACTTGAATTTTTAATGGAGCACGCATTATTGTTAGCTTTAATTATGTGTGCCTTGGAAATTATTTTAGGTTTTGCATTATTATTTGGTACCCGAATTAAAATCACAGTATTTTCATTACTTGGGTTAACTGTAATGTTTTTCTTTTTAACCCTTCACACTGCAACTTGTGATCCTACAGCTTCATATAATCAAAATACAACCTTAAGTGTTTCTTCGCCAGAATATACTAGAATGATGAGTAGAATGGATGAGGGAATGCCTATTGAAATTATCGAAGAAAATGAAAAAGATGTTGTATTTCAAGAAAAGTTACCGGTACAATGTGTAACCGATTGTGGTTGTTTTGGAGATGCAATGAAAGGTTCTTTAGGACGTAGTTTAACTCCCTGGGAATCGTTTAACAAGGACTTAATTTTAATGATATTGTTGATTCCTGTGTTTTTGCAACGTCATAAATTAAAATATAATAGCCTTAGAGATGATGCTATTATTTTGATCCCTGCATTTGTTTTTGTTGGTTTTTACTCTTGGGTTTTCGATTGGTATTTTCCTTTAATTTTTACATTGGTTGGAATAGGTGGGTATATGGCTTTAAAGCCATTAATTAAATCGGTAATCACTCAGTTTTTACCAATGATTTTTGCAGCAATTATTACTCTAGGATTTATTTACTATACTTACAATAGTTTACCAATTAGAGACTATAGAGCTTATGCAGTTGGTAAAAATATTCCAGAGCAAATGGTATTGCCAGAAGGAGCTCAACCAGATGTTTATGAAAACATTTTTTTCTACTTAAACAAAACTACAGGAAAAGTAGAAGAATTTACTGAAAGTAATTATCCTTGGGACGATAAAAATTATGAGTTTAGTGATAGGCAAACAAAATTAATTGTCGCTGGAGATCATCCTGCAATAACTGATTTTACTATGGTTGGAGAGGATGGAAATGATTATGCTCAAGATTATTTAGCTGAACCGGGTTATTTATTTTTAGTTGTTGCATACGATTTAAACAAAACCAATTTAACATCTTACAAAAAGATTAATACATTTGTTGACCAATGTAATAATGACGGTAATTATATTATTGGATTGACAGCTTCATTACAAAGTGAAGTAGAGAAGCTTAAACAAAACGAAGGTGTAGCAATAGATTTTTTCTCATGTGATGCAATTACATTAAAAACAATTGTAAGAGCAAATCCTGGAGTTTTATTGCTAAAAGAAGGTATTGTTGTAGGTAAATGGAATGTGAATCAGTTGCCTGATTACGAAGAAGTTAAAACTGAATATTTAAAGTAAAATATAGAATTTGTTACAGTTTATTATTAAAAGGGTTCTTTATGGATTTCTGGTTTTAGCCGGAGTAATAACTGTTGTATTTTTATTATTTAACGTTTTGCCAGGTGATCCAGCTCGTATGTTAATGGGGCAGCGTGCAGATGAAGAATCATTGAGAGTTATTCAAAAAGATTTAGGATTAGATCAGCCTTTGTCAACACAATTTATGATGTATTTGAATGATTTGTCACCATTATCGGTTCATGACAAAAACACAGAGCATTATTTATATCTAGACCCTGATAAATACGATTATTCAGAAATAATGAACTATGGGGAATCCAGTGTATTGGTTTTTAAAACTCCATATTTAAGAAGGTCTTACCAAACAAAGAGGAAAGTATCTGAAATATTAAGTGATTACTTGTTGGAAACAGCAGTGTTAGCTACTGCAGCAATGTTATTAGCAACAATTATTGGTATTATTTTTGGAATTTTTGCAGCATTAAAACAGAATACATGGATGGATCAATCCCTCCTTTTTTCTTCTATATTAGGGATGTCTGTGCCTTCATTTTATTCAGCAATTATTTTCTCATGGTTATTTGGTTACTTGTTATCCGATTATACTGGATTAAATATGACTGGTAGTTTGTTTGAATATGATGATTTAGGGAATGGTGAAATATTAAGATTGGATAACTTAATTTTACCCGCAATAACACTTGGGTTACGACCCGTCTCAGCAATTATGCAATTAACACGTAGCTCGATGTTGGATGTGTTGTCACAAGATTATATTAGAACAGCAAGAGCAAAAGGTTTAACATTTTATACAGTAGTTATAAAGCATGCATTAAAAAATGCGTTAAACCCTGTTGTTACTGCAATTTCCGGTATGTTTGCTAGCTTGTTGGCTGGAGCCTTATTTGTCGAGCAAATTTTTGCATGGAAAGGTATTGGATGGATTTTATATGATGCTTTAATGAAGTTTGATTTACCTATAATAATGGGTGGAGTATTGTTGACAGCAACTATTTTTGTTGTTATTAATATATTGGTAGATATAGTTTATGGAATGTTAGATCCTAGAGTTCGAGTAAAATAAGAAGTTTATGAGAGATAAAATTGTAGCGGGTAATTGGAAAATGAATAAGAATCTTGAAGAAGCTCTTCAATTAGTTAATGAATTAAAAGTTGCTAATGTTGATTTAACTCCTAAAATAATAGTAATACCTTCGTTCCCTTTTATTAATTCCATAGTAAACACATTAGAAAACTCACCAATTAAGGTTGGAGCTCAAAATTGTTCAACTCAAGATAGTGGAGCATATACTGGAGAAGTTTCTGCATCTATGTTAAAATCTGTTGGCGCTCAATATGTTGTTGTTGGGCATTCTGAAAGAAGGTCTTATTTTAATGAGCAGAACGAAGGTTTAGCAGAAAAAGTAAATCAATGTTTAAGTAATGGTTTAACTCCAATTTATTGCTGTGGCGAGTTGCTAGAAGAAAGAGAAAGTAACAATCATTTTAAAATAGTTGAGTCTCAAATAAATGAAGGATTATTTAATTTGTCAGAATCAAAAATGATAGATACTGTGATTGCTTATGAGCCAGTATGGGCAATCGGCACAGGTGTTACGGCAAGTCCTGATCAAGCTCAAGAAATGCATGCATTTATAAGGGCTTTAATTGCTCAAAAATACAATCAACAAGTAGCTGATTCAATTTCAATTTTATATGGAGGTAGTTGTAATCCAAAAAATGCAAAAGAATTATTTTCATTGCCAGATGTTGATGGTGGTTTAATAGGAGGGGCATCACTTAAGTCTGTTGATTTTATGGCGATCGCTAATTCATTTTAATTCATTTAGTTATTCTTTTTATGTTTTTAAGTATCAATATTATGATGCTTAAAACAATATTTAACAATTGTCGTTTTATATGATGTACTAATTTGAGTGCATTTTATAAGGATTTATCAATCCTAATTACGATATTTGTTAGTTAAGCTAAAAGTAAATATTGAATAAACGATTTACATATCAGTTATTAAGCGTTGTAATAATCTCTTTATTACTACTTACCTCTAAGGTTAGCCATGCTCAATGGTCTTTAGATGTTGTTGGAACAGTTAAAAAAGAAGAGACTAAAAAACGTTTTGAAGGTGTGACCGTAACAGTTAAAAGGAATGGAGCTGTATGGAAAACGCTTACTTCTGAATCTTCAGGTAAATTTGAAGCGGCTCTTGATCCTGATGCTGTTTATGTTTTAGAATTTTCAAAACCAGGGCACGTTACTAAACGAATAGAGTTTTCAACAAAAAATGTTCCACCAGACGATGCAAAATATGGTTTTGAATTCCCTATGGAGATGAATTTGTTTGAAAAAATGGATGGATTGGATGTTTCTATTTTAAATAAACCAATTGCAAAAGTTGCTTTTGATCCAACAACTGGCTACATGGACTATGATGCAGCTTATACAAAATCAATAAAAAGTGAATTAGATCGTTTGAAAAAAGAATTAGAAGAAAAATTAAAACAGCAAGAAGCTGATAGAAAAGCTAAACAAGGAGATTATGATAAAGCAATTGCTGCAGCTGATAAGTTATTTAATTCTGAAAAATGGGCAGAAGCAAAACCCTTTTATGATCAAGCTGCAAAAATATTCCCTGATGAATCTTACCCATTATTTCAATTAGGGCTTATTTCAGATAAATTAGCTGCTACAGCAGAAGCTGATAAGCGTTATAATTCGGCTATTGAAGCTGCAGATGCAGCTTTTGCTGCTCGAGAGTGGGATAAAGCAACAATGAATTACCAAAAAGCAGCAAGTTATAAATCTGAAGAAAAATATCCGGCTGATAAGTTAAAAGAGATAAAGGATATCCTTGCCAATGAGAAGAAAGTGGCCAAAGATTATGATGATGCGATATTGGCTGCAGATCAATTTTTCGGATTAAAAGATTATGAAAAAGCAAAAATGGAATATGAGAAAGCCTTAGCGTTAAAATCTTACGAAGAATATCCAAAAACAAAAATTACTGAAATAGATAAATTATTAGCTGAATCTAAACAATTGGAACAAGAATACACTGCAGCAATAAAAGAAGCAGATGATTTGTTTGCAGCAAAAGATTTTGAAAAATCGATCGTGTCATATCAAAAAGCTGAAAAACTTAAACCCACTGAGGAATATCCAAAAGAGAAAATAAATGAAGCAAAGAGTCAATTAGAAGCTCAGAAAAAAATAGAAGAAGATTATAAGAAATTTATTACAGCTGCAGATGCAGCTTTTGCTTCAAAAGATTATCAAACAGCACAAACTAACTTTCAACAAGCTTTGGTTGTAAAAGCAAATGAACAATATCCTAAAGATAAAATTGCTGAGATTAAATCGATTTTAGATGATATAGCTAAAAAAGAAGCAGAAGAAAAGCAAAAAGAAGCCAATTATTTAGCAGCTATATCCAATGGAGATAAAGCACTAGCTCTTCAAAAGTATGATGTAGCAACTCAGGCTTATGAGTCTGCTATACAAATAAAAGCCGACGAACAATACCCTAAAGATAAAATAGCTGAAATAAAATTATTGTTAGCTGATATAGCTAAAAAAGAAGCTGAAGAAAAAGCTAAAAATGAACAATATCTAAAATTAATCACTGAGGCTGATGGTTTGTTTAGTTCTAAAGAATATGAAAAAGCAAAACTAAAATATCAATCTGCAAGCGATTTAAAATCTGAAGAACAATATCCAAAAGGCAAAATTGTTGAAATAGACGGATTGCTTGCTGAATTAGCAAATAAAGAAGCTGCTGAAAAGGCGAAAGAAGAACAATATCAAAAATTGATAACAGAAGCTGATGGTTTATTGTCTTCTAAAGACTATATAAATTCAAAAGCTAAATATCAATCTGCAAGTGATTTAAAAGCAGAAGAAAAATATCCTAAAGACAAAATTGTTGAAATTGATGGATTACTTGCTGAATTGGCTAAAAAGGAAGCGGAGGAAAAAGAAAAAAATCAACAATATGAACAATTTATTAGTCAAGCAGATAATAATTTAGCTGCGAAGAAATATGAAGAAGCAAAAATAGCTTATAATCAAGCTATTGAAATAAAGTCTCAAGAGCAATATCCTAAAGATAAACTTAAAGAAATTGAAGCTATTTTACTAGAAATTGCAAAAGCTAAAGCAGAAGAGGAAGCTGCTGAAAAAGCTGAAAAAGAAAAGCAGGATAAATTCGATGCATTAATTGTTGAAGCTGATGGCTTCTCAGATTCAAAAAAATACGAAGAAGCAATATCTTCTTACAAAAAAGCTCTAGAAATAAAATCTAATGAACAATACCCTAAAACTAAAATAATTGAAATAGAAGCTATTCTAGCTGAGATAGCTCGTAAAAAGGCTGAAGAAGAATCTGCATTGATGGCTGAGAAAGATAGAGAGGAGAAATATAAAAACTTGATTTCTAAAGCTGATAAAAGTTTTAATTTAAAAGAATACGAAGCAGCAAAATCTACTTATAATGAAGCAGTAGGAATTAAGTCAAATGAGCAATATCCCAAAGATAAAATTGCTGAAATTGATCAGTTATTGGCTGAAATAGCGAAGAAAAAAGCAGAAGAGGAAGCTGCAGCACTTGCTTTACAAGGTAAGGAGCAACAATACAAATCTTTAATAGCTCAGGCCGATAATGCTTTTAATACAAAAGACTATGAGGGAGCTAAAATTAAATATTATGAAGCTTCAGCAATAAAAAAGGAAGAGCAATATCCAAAAGATAAAATAAATGAAATAGCAAAAATACTAGCTGAACTTGCCTTAAAGCAAGAGGAAGATAAATTGGCTGCAGAAGCTTTGAAAAAGAAAAGAGAATATTATGATGCAGTTATAGCCCAAGCAGATGGTGAATTCTCGTCAAAAAATTATGAAGAGGCTAAACGAAAATATACTGAAGCATCTGCAATTCTATCTGATGAAGATTATCCTAAATCTAAAATTAAAGAGATTGATGATATTATTGCTAAAATAGCATCTGACAAGGCAAATGCTGCTTTAGCTGAAAAAGAAAAAGAAGAGAAGTATAAAAGCTTAATTGCTAGTGCGGACAATAGTTTTAACAATAAAAATTACGAGGAAGCAAAATCTGTTTATACAAAAGCTTTAAGTATTATGTCGTCTGAACAATATCCAAAAGATAAATTACTTGAAATTAAATTAATTCTAGATAAAATTTCAAGTGAACAAGAAGAGATTAAAGTTACGAATAATGCTCAACAGCAAAAATTAGATCAGTATAATGCTATTATTGAAAAAGCAGATGAATTGTTTTCTAATAAGAAATACAATGAAGCATTAAATCAGTATAATTCAGCATCTAGTATTATGCCTAGTGAACTATATCCTAAAAAACAAATCATTGAAATTAATAAGTTATTAGCTGAATTAGCTCAAAATGATAAAGCAAAAGAGCAGGCGTTATTAGCTGAAAAGCAAAAAAGAGATAATTATAATGAAATAATTTATGAAGCAGATAGATTGTTTAGGTTTGAAAAATATCAGGATGCAAAATATAAATATGAGCAAGCATTGGCTTTATTTAATGATGAAAAATATCCAAAAGAGCAATTATTAGAGATAGAAAAAAGAATGAATGAAACTGAAAATGAAACTGTAATTGTTTCTTCTAACTCAAATGGTCCTAGAGCTAAAATTGATGACTCTAAAGAAAAAGAGATTGAAAAAAGAATGGCTGAATTGTTAAAAAATAGAGATTCAGATAAAGCAATAGCTATAGAAAATGAAAAAAATAACCATACGCAATTAGAAAGTGAAAGAATAAGTACGTTGGATAAAAAAATTAAAGCTACTCGTGATCAATTAATTTTGTTTGATAATGATAGAAATGCAAATAATGAAATTAGGGATAAGTACCGTTTACAAAACCAAGAAGAGTTAGATGAATTCACTAAGTCTTATATTGAATCAGAACAAAGTCTAATATCTGATTCTGAAAGTAAAAGACAAAACTCAAATGAAGAAATTATTGTAACTGCTCAAAAAATTAAAGAGTTTGAAGAAAGCCAGGATGAGCAGTTAGAAGATAAAGTAAATGAATTATACACATTTGCAGATAATGTAAATGAAGCAAATTTGATTATACGTGAGAATGCTGAAAATAGAAGGTCTCTAAATGAAAAAGAACTGGATGAAATGTATGTTAAAATTCAAAAAGATATGGAGCAAGCTGAAAAAAGAAGAAAAGCTCATGAATTGGATTTAAAAGAATATCAAAAACTACTTGATAGTCAAAATGAAATTTTGATAAAAGCTTCAAAAAATAAAAGACAATTTAATAGGGATAGCTTAGTTGATTTAGTAACAGCCATACATAAGCAACAGTTAAAAAGTTCTAAATATTATGAGCTTAATGTAGCTCAGTTAAAAGAATACAAAGAAACATTGAAGAATCTTGAAAATAGACAAATAGAAGCAGCTGATAAATGGAGAGAAAATAATATAAAAGAAGTAGATGCTTATCAGGCTGAGATAGATAAAAATCAAGAAATACAGATTAAAAAATACTATGAAAAAACAGCTTATTTAGATGGTTATAAAAAGACTATGACTGTTCAGCAGAAAGATCTTAATGAAAACCATGAGAATAATATTCAACTCGCTAAAGAAATAGTTTTAAAAGAGAAGAATGAAAAAATAGAAATGGAAAAAAGTAAATCTCAATTTCATTTAAGATTTGCAGAAGAAATTGAAAAGGAAAGAGAATTAGATCAACAGTTTTCTAAAGATTTTCAAGCAATTTCACTTGCTAAAATTAGAGCAGTTAGTTTTGATGATGTATATAAAGGTGAAGAGCATTTAAGTGAGAATTTAGAGTTAGCAGATAAATATCCTCAGGGAATTACAGAAGAAACAAGTGAAGTTGGAAATGCAATTGTATTAAGAAGGGTAAAGGTTACAGGAACTCATGTAGATGTTTATGAGAAAACTTTTTACAAATGGGGTGGTACTTTCTATTCAAAGAACGGGTATAATATTACCGAAACTCTTTGGGATTTAGAATCTATAGAAAAATAGAATTTTATCAATCAACTAAAAAATCATTTAATGAAGTATTTATCGTTATCATTATTACTAATGATTTTCTTTTTTTCATGTAAAAACGATAAAACAATAGATAAAGAAGATTTCGTTGTTGAAGAATCTGTTCAAGATTATGTTAAATATGCCAAGGGATTTTCAATTGAAACATTTTCAGATTATAAAGTATTAACTATTTCTAATGCTTGGAAAGGAGAAAAAACAATTTTTCAATACATTCTTTATCGTAATGAAAAACCTTTAGGATTTGAAGATGCTGTTTTTGTAAAAACACCAATAAAAACAATAGCATGTTTGAGTTTAACTCATTTAGCATTTATTGATAAGTTAAATCAAAATAAATCAATAATTGCATTGTCAGGTTGCGATTATGTTAGCAATCTTGAAATTATAAATAGAATTAAAACTGACAAAATAAAAGAAATAGGCAAAGAACAACAACTCAATTATGAAATGTTGATAGATAACAAACCTGATTTAATAATGGCTTATGGAATAGATGAAAGTTCTAAAAAAAATTTAACTAAAATGAAAGAACTTGGTTTGTCTGTTGTTTTAAATGCTGAATATATGGAGAATCATCCATTAGGACAAGCAGAATGGATAAAGTTTGTTGCCGCTTTTTATG
Source organism: Vicingus serpentipes (assembly GCF_007993035.1). Lineage (NCBI taxonomy): Bacteria > Pseudomonadati > Bacteroidota > Flavobacteriia > Flavobacteriales > Vicingaceae > Vicingus > Vicingus serpentipes. Next base: position 240,846 of record NZ_VOOS01000002.1, on the reverse strand, counting down.
AATTAGATAGCGAAGGTGATTCAATTTTTTCTTTAATAGAAAAAGAATATTTAGAGTTAAAAAAACAAGTTGCTAAAATAGAAAGCAAACCATCTGTTTTTTTAGGTATGCCTTGGAATGGAGTATGGTATATGGCTGGAGGAGAGTCTTTTCAAGCTCAGTTATTAAGAGATGCCGGAGCAAATTATTTATGGGCTAATAATGAAGAGAAATCTAATTTTACAATTGATAAGGAAGTAATAATTGATAGAGCAATAGATGCTGACTATTGGATAAATTTAAATAGCTATACAACCATTAATGAGGTAGTTGCTTGTGATACTAAATTTTCAAAATTTAAATCTGTTAAGAAAAATCAGTTGTTTAACAATAATAAACGATTAAATATATCAGGGGGGAATGACTATTGGGAATCTGGAATTGTCAATCCTCAAATTGTTCTAAAAGATTTAATAACCATATTTCATCCAGAAGTATTAAATCATGAGCTTTTTTATTATAAAAAATTAGATTAGTCTTCAGTTGTTTTTTATAAAAACAATGCCTAAAATTTATTAACTTCGCGAAACACCTAACATGTACTTTTAATAGAATATGTTTGTAACATTCAATTAATTAAATTTTTGAAGGGATGAGTAATCAAGTTGAAACAAAATCACCTGACATTAAAATGTCAAAAGAAAGCTTTAAACAAACTATTTTAGATGATTATCGATTAGTTTATGTAAGTAGGGAAACATCTTTATTAGGAAGAAGAGAAGTGCTTACAGGAAAAGCAAAATTTGGAATATTTGGAGATGGTAAGGAGCTTCCTCAATTAGCTTTAGCTAAACACTTCAAAGAAGGTGATTTTAGATCGGGTTACTATAGAGATCAAACCTTAATGATGGCTATTGGACAATTAACTGTTCAACAGTTTTTTGCTCAATTATACGCTCATACAGATGTTGAAGCAGAACCATGTTCAGCAGGAAGATCTATGAATGGTCATTTTGGTACTCGTAGTTTAAATGAAGATGGAACCTGGAAAGATTTAACAAAAATTAAAAATTCATCAGCAGATATTTCCCCTACAGCTGGTCAAATGGGACGGTTGTTAGGTTTAGCTCAAGCTTCAAAAGTATATAGAAATAATAAAGAATTAGCTTCTTTTACTAACTTTTCTAAAGGAGGAAATGAGGTTGCTTTTGGTACAATTGGAGATGCAAGTACATCTGAAGGCCCTTTTTGGGAGGCGATAAATGCAATTGGCGTTTTACAAGTTCCAGTAGTTATGTCAGTATGGGATGACGGACAAGGAATCTCTGTTCCTAAAAAATACCAAACTACAAAAGAGAGTATTTCAGAAGTACTAAAAGGTTTTCAAAGAGATAATGGAAAGAACAATGGTTATGAAATATTAAAAGTTAAAGCTTGGGATTATATTTCTTTAATTGAAACTTATGAAAAAGCAGTTAAAATTGCTAGAGAAGAGCATTGCCCAGTTTTAGTACATGTTGAAGAGGTTACTCAGCCACAAGGACATTCAACATCAGGATCTCATGAAAGATATAAATCGAAAGAACGACTAGAATGGGAAGCTGAGTATTGTTGTGTGAAAAAATTTAAAGAGTGGATTTTAGAAAATAAAATTGCTACTGAAGAAGAATTAACTATACTAGAGAAAGAAGGAAAAAAACAAGTTTTAGATGAGAAAAAAGCTGCGTGGACTGCTTACCTAAATCCAATAAAACAAGAAAGGGATGAAGCTGTTGCAATGTTAAAACAATTAGTTGTTGAGAGTAGTAATGGTAGTTTTATATCTCCAATGATTGAAGAGTTAAGTGCGAATATAGAACCAATTCGTAAAGATTTCATTTCAGTAATTAAGAAAGCGTTAAGAATTACACGAACTGAAAATTTACCTGCAAGATTAGCTTTAATATCATGGTTAAAAGAAGCTGAAAAATTAAATTTTGATAGATATAGTTCTAAATTATATTCTGAATTTGATTCATCACCATTAAATGTTGAAGAAGTTAAAGCTGTTTTTACAGATCAAAAAGAAGATGGTAGAGTTATTTTAAGAGATAACTTTGATAAAATCTTACAAAAATATCCCGAAGTATTAATTTTTGGAGAAGATTCAGGGAAAATTGGAGGGGTAAACCAAGGGTTAGAAGGATTACAAGATAAATATGGCAAAATAAGAATTAGTGACACTGGAATTCGTGAAAACACAATTTTAGGACAGGGAATAGGAATGGCTTTAAGAGGGTTAAGACCTATTGCTGAAATACAATATTTAGATTATTTATTGTATGCTATTCAAATTATGAGTGATGATTTATCAACACTTCAATATAGGACTAAAGGAGGTCAGAAAGCTCCAGTAATTGTTAGAACTAGAGGTCATCGTTTAGAAGGGATTTGGCATTCAGGTTCTCCAATGGGGATGATTATTAATTCTATTCGAGGAATGCATGTTTGCGTTCCTCGAAATTTGACTCAATCAGCTGGTTTTTATAATACTTTATTAAAAGGGGATGATCCAGCAATAGTAATTGAGCCTTTAAATGGATATAGAACAAAAGAAAATATACCAAGTAATTTAGGTGAATTTACTGTGCCATTAGGTGTTCCTGAAATTTTAACTGAAGGAAATGATTTAACAATAGTTTCATATGGTTCAACTTGTAATTTAGCTTTACAAGCTGTTCAACAATTAAACGAAGTGGGAATTTCTGCTGAATTAATAGATATAAGAACTTTGTTGCCTTTCGATATTAATCACTTAATAGTTGATTCATTAGAAAGAACAAATCGTTTATTGATTGTAGATGAAGATGTTCCAGGTGGAGCCAGTGCATTTATTCTTCAGAAAATTCTTGAAGAACAAAAAGGTTATTACAAATTAGATTCTGAACCGGTTACATTAACAGCAAAAGCACATCGTCCTGCTTATGGAACAGATGGTGATTATTTCTCAAAACCAAGTATAGAAGATATATTTGATGCAGCTTATAACATTATGAATGAGTATGATGGGGATACTTACCCTAAAATTTATTAGATTTGGTAAAATCAATTTTACACCATAAATGTTAAAGAAGTTATTTAGAGTTATCACTGTTCTTCTTTTAGTTCTATTCATAAGTAATAATGCTTATTCAAATAGAAAAGATACACTAATTACATTTACAGGTAAAGTGTATGAAAATAAGATAGATACAGATAAAAAAATCACATACAAAAATGCGATTTTTAAATTGGTAAAAACTTCTGTTGATTTTTTCGTTTCAAATACTGCTGATAAAACGGTTGTAAATTGCTATTTGGGTAATAAGATTATTTATAGCGATACAGTTAAAGCCGATGGTGTTTTTTCTATCCCCCTTAATTATGAGAAACAATATAGAGTAGAATTTGTTAAAGAAAACTATTATGTAAGTAGTGTTTCTATCAATACAAAAGGAGTTCCTCAACGACTTTATAAAAAAGGTTTTCTAATTAATACAGAGCTTGATGTAATAAAAAAACATCCAAAACAAGAGCAATTTGATTTTGATATGATGAAAATTGCTTTTAATGATAAAAGAGCTGAATTTTTAGTTGATGAGGCACACAGTCAATATGTTCAGGAGGAATTAGAGGCGATAAGAATTAATGTTACTAAAGCAGTTGCTATAGATAAAGAAGTTAATCGATTAAGTGAAGAGACAAGGTTAAAATACACAAATATTTTAGAAACTGAGAAAGTTAAAGCAAATCAAGAAAGAGCTAGAATTATTAAAAATGCGAACCATATTGCGGATTCTATATTGAACTATGCTCAAACAAAATCTCAAGAAATAGAACAATTTGCATCTAGACAATTTATACCAACTAATTCGTCAGCAAAAAAAGATTCGCTAAAAAGTAACTCAAACATTGATTTTTCTGATGGTGCTGATATGGGGCTTATCATGTCAGGGAGTATTGAGTTAGGAACAAAAAAAGACCAGGTAGAAAATGCAAGAAAATCATTAGAATTAGCAAAATTAAAAGCTACTACTAAAATGGATAGCCTTTTAATTATAGAAAGAGAGGCTAAAATTCTAGCTGCTGAAAATGCGATTTTAATTGCTGAGCAAAAATTAAAAGATGCGGAAAAAGAAATAAGTGCACAAAATGCTGAACTTGAAATGGAAAAAATGTTGAAAAACATTATGATTTTTGGACTTTTGGGATTGATAGTTTTAGCAATTGTATTTTTTAGAATAATTAAACAAAAGAAAAAAGACAATAAAATTATTATGCAGCAAAAGCTTGAAGTTGAAGAGCAGCATAAAGAAATTACAGATAGTATTAATTATGCTGAACGAATTCAAGCGGCTGTTTTAACAAGCAAAGATGAATGGAATAAGATAAGTAAAGAACATTTTGTATTATTTAAACCTAGAGATATTGTTAGTGGAGATTTCTTTTGGGCACATCATAATGAAGAAAAAAATATTTCTATATGGGCAACTGCAGACTGTACAGGACATGGTGTGCCAGGAGCTTTTATGAGTATGCTAGGAATAGGCTTTTTAAATGAGATAGTTATAGAAAATGGTATCGTAAAACCAAATGAAATACTAAATGAATTAAGGTCAAAAATTATTAAGGCTCTAGTTAAAAATAAAGCTGACATTGAACAAAAAGATGGAATGGATATTTCACTTTGTATACTTGATAAAAACACAAATACATTAGAATTTTCTGGGGCAAACAATTCAATATGGATTTTAAAAAATCATGCTGATTTATCTAGCGAAGAGATTGAAAATAGTAAAACAATAATTCATCCAACAAACGAAAAAGCTATTATTGAAATAAAAGCAGACAAGCAGCCTGTTGGAGCTTATGTTGAAAATATTAAACCATTTAATTCATCTTATGTTAAGCTTAATAAAGATGATGTAGTTATTTCATTTACTGATGGTTATCCAGATCAATTTGGTGGTATAAAAGGAAAGAAACTTAAATATAAGCCTTTCAAACAATTCTTTTTAGATAATTCATCACATTCTTTAGAGAACTTAAAACTAAACTTAGAGCATTCATTTAATGATTGGAAAGGTGATTTAGAACAAATAGATGATGTATGTGTAGTTGCGGTTAAGGTTTAAAATTAGTTTTAAATAAAACAATATTATATTCTTTTTACCGTAACATAAATGTTCTTTATTTAGATGTTTAAAAAAGCAAGAATAAGGTGATAAGTAACTCTATATTTTTCAGTATTTTTCAAGTCTTAAATGATAAAATGAAAAACCTATTAATTGTTTTTTTAGCTATAATTTGTTTGCCTGCTTTTAGTCAAAATGGAGGTGATAACACTTATGAGTTTTTAAATGTTCCTGTTTCAGCAAGAGTCGGAGCTTTAGGAGGAACAGCAATAGCAATTAAAGATGGAGATGCTAATTTAGGATTAAATAATCCTTCTCTTCTTTCTCCAGATATGCATTCAACGGTTAGTTTAACCTATTTGAATTACTTTGCTGATATTAATTATGGCTTTGTTTCTTACACAAGTGATTTTAAGAAACTCGGAACATTTTCAACAGGATTAAAATACATTTCTTACGGTAAATTTACAGAAGCCGATGAAGGAGGTAATGTGTTAGGAGAATTTTCAGTAGGGGAGTATGCATTAGTTTTAGGTTGGGGTAAAAGTATCGACACTTCTTTTTCAGTAGGAGCTAATTTAAAACCTATTTATAGTAATTTATATACATACAATTCTTTTGGCTTGGCGGCCGATTTTTCTGCAACTTACCAATTTCATAAAAGACAAATTACTACGGCATTAGTAGTTAAAAATATTGGTAGTCAAATTACAACTTATGCTGATAATGGAGAAAGAGAGCCATTACCATTTGAGGTTCAGTTTGGAATATCCAAAAAATTAAAATATGTGCCATTAAGATTGTCGCTAACATTAAACAATTTAGAGAATTGGAATTTAGCTTATAACGATTCGACTTACTTAACTAATTCTAACACTAATTTAAGTGAAGAAGAAAAAGACGAACGAAATAAATCAAGCTTTTTAAAGGAGTCTTTAAGACATATCGTTTTAGGAGCAGAAATAATTCCATCTAAGAATTTTAATTTAAGATTTGGTTTTAATTTTAAACGTCGTTCAGAATTGGCAATAGAAGAAAAACCAGGATTAGTTGGTTTTAGTTGGGGGGTTGGTTTTAGGCTAAATAGATTTCAAATTAATTATGGAAGTGCTCGCTACCATTTAGCAGGGTCATCTAATCATATTACAATTTCAACTAATATTTCCCAATCGTATAAACGAGATATTAAAGTTTATAAAGAACCTAAAGAGAAAAAAGAGAAGAAATCCAAAAAGAATAAAGAAGAGGAAATATGAATAAAATAATTATTGCAATTGATGGATATTCTTCATGTGGAAAAAGTACGCTCGCAAAGCAGATTGCCAAAGAGTTAAATTATGTTTACATTGATACTGGTGCTATGTATAGAGCTGTTTCTTTATATGCTTTACAAAAAGGATTTATAGTTAATAATGTCTTAGAAGTTACTAAGCTTTTAGCAGCCTTACCATCGATTAAAATTTCTTTTTCATATAACCTAGCCCAAAGTAAATCAGAAACATTTTTAAATGGAGTTAATGTTGAACAAGATATTAGAACTATAGAAATTTCTAATCATGTTAGTAAAGTTGCTCAAATAAAGGAAGTGAGAGAAAAAATGGTTGATTTACAACGTGCCATGGGAGATGATAAAGGTTTGGTAATGGATGGAAGAGATATTGGATCTGTTGTTTTTCCAAATGCTGAATTAAAGTTGTTTATGACTGCTAGCCCTAAAATAAGAGCTCAACGAAGATTTGATGAGTTAAAAGCAAAAGGAGATAAGGTTTCTTTTGAAGATGTTATGGCTAATATAGTTTTAAGAGATAACGATGATACAAGTAGAACTGAAAACCCTCTAATAAAATCTCCAGATGCAATAGTAATTGATAATTCAGATATTACTCAAGAAGAACAATTTGAATTAGCATTGAATTATGCTAAAAACATTATCGGTTAAGAATAAAACAGAAGAAGCTAAGAATTTATTTTTTTATTCAAAAAATGAGTAAATTCGCATCATAACAGATATTATAGAGTGCTGATGACAGAAGTAATGAGTAAGATTTCGATTGAAAAAATTTCTCAATCAAAAATAACAGAAGTAGATTTTAATAACATTGTATTTGGAAAACAATTTTCTGATCACATGTTTGTGGCAGATTATAAAGATGGTAAGTGGTCTGATTTTAAAATATTGCCTTTTGGCAAAATTGAAGTAAGCCCTGCTTGTGCTGCTTTGCATTACGGGCAAGCAGTTTTTGAAGGAATGAAGGCTTATAAAAATGAACAAAATGAAGTTTTACTTTTTAGACCATTAGACAATGCTAAAAGATTAAATATTTCAGCAAAGCGATTATGTATGCCTGAAATTCCAGAAGATATTTTTATGGAAGGTTTAACTCAACTAATCAAACTTGATTCAGAATGGGTTCCTAAAACAGAAGGAAGTTCTCTATATATTAGACCTTATATGTTTGCTAGCGAACAACTTTTAGGGGTTAGACCAGCAGATGAATATAAGTTTATCATTTTTACTGCACCAGTTAATTCTTATTATGCAGAACCTGTAAATGTTAAAATTGAAACTTCTTATTCTAGAGCAACAGAAGGAGGAGTTGGATATGCTAAAGCAGCAGGTAATTATGCTGCAGCTTTATATCCTGCAAAGCTAGGTCAAGATGCTGGTTATCAGCAGTTAATTTGGACAGACTCTGTAAATCATGAATATATTGAAGAGTCAGGAACGATGAATGTTATGTTCCATATTGGAGATAAATTAATCACGCCAAATCTTGATTTTAAAACTACATTAGCAGGAATAACCAGAAATAGCGTTTTAACTTTAGCTAAAGATTTGGGTATTACCGTTGAGGAACGAAGAGTTTCTGTAACAGAAGTTATTAATGCTGCCAAAGAAGGTGTTTTGAAAGATGTTTTTGGAACAGGTACTGCAGCAACTATTGCTCAGGTTGCTTCTATTACATTTAAAGATGACAAATATGTTTTACCAAAAATTGAAGAGAGAGAGTTATCAAATAAACTAGCTAAAATGCTTCAAGAAATAAAGCACGAGAAAATAGAAGATAAATACAGTTGGATTCATAAAATCTAAATTCAAAAAAAAGGCTTTCTATTTAGAAAGCCTTTTTTATTACATTACTTTAAATTCAACCCTTCGGTTAATTGCTCTATTATCATCATTATCGTTAGCAACAACAGGATTTGATTCTCCATATCCTACAGCTGATAATCTAACCTTATCAATTCCTTTAGATGTTAGATAATCCATAACTGAATTAGCTCTACTTTTTGATAGACTTCTGTTGTATTCATCACTCCCTTTGTCATCTGTATGTCCACTGATTTCAATTTTTAATTCATTATTCTGAACTAAAATATCGAATAATCTATCTAACTCATTAAAAGATTCGCTTTTTAGTTTTGCTTCATTAAACTCGAAAAAGATATTATTTAATCGAATTACTTCACCTTTTTCAATAGGTAATAAGAATAAATCTTTTGTTTGTTCAGCATATGCTATTAGCTGTTTTAAATCTAAATTTTCACTTATAGGGTAAAAGTTATCCTGTTGAGCAACGAAACTGTATTTTTTACCAGCAGGTAAAATAATTTTATATTCACCAGTAACAGGATCAGAATTAGCAATACCAAGTTCAACATTTGCTTCTAAATCATAATACTTGATTTTTGCAGTCATAGGTTTAGCTGTTTTCTTATTGTAAGTTATCCCAGATATTAATACTACAGCTTCAGGTTTTTCTGAGTTTTCAATTTTACATATATCTCCACCTGAAGATAAATAAGCATATTCACCAGAGGCATCTAAAAAATAACCTAATTCACTTGATGGAGAATTTACTTTTGAACCTAAATTTTGTGGTTTGCTCCAGTTAGTCCAAGTATCATCAAGTCTTTTTGAAACGAAAACATCATAAGAACCATATCCATAATGTCCTTTTGATGAAAAATATAAAGTTTTGTTATCAGCAGCTACAAAAGGATTTGTCTCATCTTCAAAAGTATTTACAGTCAAACCTAAATTTTTAGGTTTACTCCAAGTATTATCATCTTTTATAAAGCTTACATATAAATCTTTTTCACCAGCACCTTCCTTTCGTTCAACAGATAGTATAAGTGTTTTATTATCTGAACATAAAAAATAGGCAACATAATTATTGTCATTATAATTATCTTCAATAACAAAAGCTTTAGGTACTTCCCATCCATCTACTGTTTTATTTGAAATTGATAGTCCGGAAGTGTTTTTTGAACCATCAGGCTTATATGTATTGGCTACGATTAGTGAATTGTTGTCAGGAGAGGCTGAAACTAGAAAGTTGTTCCCAGTATTATTTAAAGGTTTTCCAAAATTTTTAAGAGTACTCCATTCACCATTTTCTTCAAGTGTAGAGTACCAAATATCTTGGTCATCTTTTGGATCTCCTACATTTTCAGGAGTGTCGGCTCTTACACAGTATAAAGTTTTTCCATCAGCTGAAATAATAGGTACTAATTCATCATATTCATCAGTATTTATTTTGTTGCTCAGCTTAATTTTATCGCCTATATTATTAGCTCCTTTAACAAGATTTATATTTCTTGGAGTTTTAGTGACTTTTAAATAGTCAATTTCCATTTCCATTTTATTTCCAAGGAAAAATGCTATTCTCGATCCATAATAGCTGAACTTTCCTGTTTTATAAACTAACTCGTCATTGATAAAATAAGCTACAATATTTGCAGTTTTTACTACTTTTAAAACGTTGTAATTGTAACCTTCATTTATGGCTTCTGTTTTTTTATAGTCGACCATAATATGGCTTTTTTCACTATAAAAGTGATCTAATTTATAATCTTTATTAGAGGTAATTAAAAACTTTTGATAAGAGCTATTATCGCCATACATAGAAAATAATATCCCAAAACCATATCCTTTTTCTCCAGAGCTTTGTTTTAACTTTATTTCAATTGTAAAATTTTCTGTATCGGGAGCTAAATCAGATAAACCTTGATAAATCCATCTTGAACTTTCTGTTTTATTTTTTATTAAATATGTGCCATTTTTCACTTCACATTTAATGTTTTCTCCATTGTTTTCATACCAACCAAATGAATTGTCATTAAATTCTTCATTAACTAAAACTGTTTCTTGAGCAGTTAAAGAACAAAGTAAAATATAATTGAAAAGTAATGTTATTAATATCTGTTTCATATGCTTTGATTTTTATTCAAAAGTAATTTAAAGTTATTTTAAATAGAATAGGGCATATGTCGTATAAAAAAAGAGGGGAACTAAAAGTTCCCCTCTTTAATATTGATATTTAAATGTTTTCTATTTAAAGAAATTAATGAAAGAATCTTTAGCAGAAATGTGAACAGCTTGAGGGAATTCACCATGAACAATTAATGCATTTTTATGATGATGTTCTAATTCACTTAATTTATTTCTATTCAATAATATTACTGTAGAATGACCGTGATGATCAGTTTTATCTAGGATAGTTTCTTCGTTAAAATCACACTGCCAATGAGTTTCCGCCATTTCTTCAGCATAACTAATACTAATTGTTGGCATCTGAAAATAGCTATGCTCACCAATACCTTCAAAATCGAAAACTAATCTTACTAATCCACTTTCAAAAACTAAGTCTGTATCACTTAATCCTAAATCAGCAAATGATACTTTACCCGAAGTTGGCGATGAAAAATTAACTTTTATTTCTCCTTGATTTAATTCTATTGTTTGACTCATAATTATTTATCGTTTTTTAGTTTATTAATATAGTATAAAGTTCGATTTAATAATTATAAAAAGGACTGATAAATATCAGTAATTGAACTATTTTTTCTTAAAAGCATTAATCGCATTTCGTGTAAACTCAGAAAGTACTAATTCTCCACTCATTGCAGCTCGTTCAACCAATAAAGTATCCCAGTTTTCAGTTCCTTCCCAAAATACTTTTTTAAGCATGCTCATTGCTTGAGGATTAGAAGAAGCCAATTTATTTGCTAAAACTTCTATTGCAGCATCCATTTCTTCAATTGATTCAGAAACTTCAGCATATAAACCTTTTTCTTTTGCCCAATCAGCAGGATACCATTCTGTTGCATTTATGGCCATCATACTCATTGCAGATGTACCAACTTTTCGTTCAACAGCTGGTCCTACTACAAAAGGACCAATACCAACTGCAAGTTCACTTAACTTAACTGAAGCATGCTTTGTAGCGTAACAAAAATCAACTGCACTAGCCATGCCAACACCACCTCCAACAGCTTTTCCTTGCACTCGGCCAATTATAAATTTAGGGCATTTCCTTGCAGCATTTATTACATTAGCAAAACCAGAGAAAAAGACTTTTCCAGTTTCTAAGTCGTTTATTGAAATTAATTCATCAAAACTTGCACCTGCACAAAAAGCTCTATCACCTTTCGATTTTAAAATAATAACTTTTACTTTATCATTGTTGCCAACTTCTGTAATTGTGTTGGCTAATTTATTTAAAACTTTGCCAGGTAATGAATTACTCATAGGATGGTAAAACTCAATAGTTGCAATTCCTTTGTCGTTAATTACAAATTCTACTGTTCCTTGTTCTATTGCTGTTGTCATTTTATTATCGTTTTATTTTTCTTCAGAAAATGTTAATACATAGCCATTTACGTCAACTATAGAAAATTCAATTGTATCATAAAATGTACTTTCTAAATCTGAAATAATTTCTACTTCATTGTTATATAGTTCTTCATGTAATTCAGTAATTCTATCAACTTTAATGTAAAAAGTTAATCCACCTCCTGGCTTTTGAGACTTTAGTTTAGGTACTGAATTAGTCAAACTTTTAGTTGACTGAAACATTAAAAGAACATCATTACGTTTTACCATAGCCCAATCTAATTTTCCAGTTTCGGGTACAGTTCTTAATAAAGTAAAACCTAATAAATCTGTATAGTATTCTAATGTTTCTTCAACATCGTTAACCATTAGGTTAGGGGTAAGTGAATTTAAACTCATAATTAATCTTGATTTTTAAATTTAACCATTGTTAAAATGGTCGCTAAAGCTACCGTTTCTCCAGTTTCATCATAAACATCAACTAAGAATTTTACAATTCCCTTTTTGATATCATCCTCATCTTTTTTCTCTTGAGCAATTTTTTCTTTAGCTGTAAATCGAACTCCTATTGTCATCCCTGGATAAACAGGTTTTGTAAATCTACATTCGTCCAAGCCATAATTTAATAAAACAGGTCCTTTTTTTCCATCAACAAATAAACCGGCAGCTTTAGATAATACCCAATAACCATGAGCAACATTGCGTTCAAATATTGTTCCTTCTAAAGAAGTAGCATCTACATGAGCGTAAAAATTATCTCCACTCACATTTGCAAAGTTTATAATGTCAGTTTCTGAAACAGTATGCTTTCTTGTTATTACAGTTTCTCCAATTTGGATTTCTTCAAAATAACGCTGAAAAACATGTTTATCAAATTCTAACTGTTCTGCTCCATAATGGTATTGATTGGTAATTTTAGTAAGCATAGTTGGTGAACCTTGAATTGCAGTTCGTTGCATATAATGCATTACACCACGTTTACCACCCATTTCTTCTCCACCTCCTGCACGACCAGGACCACCATGAGTTAATAGCGGGAGAGGAGAACCATGTCCAGTACTTTCTTTAGCACAAGCTGCATTTAATATTAATATACGTCCATGCATTGCAGCAGCTCCCATGACGAATTCTTTAGCAATTTTATCATCGTTTGTTACAATAGAACAAACCAATGAACCTTTACCCATTTTAGCTAATTCTATAGCTTCTTCTAAATTTTTGTAAGGAATAATTGTAGAAACTGGTCCAAAAGCTTCAATGTTGTGACAATCGGTATTATTAAACGGATCATTATTTAAAAATAGGATAGGAGACATAAATGCTCCTTTGTTTTTATCCGCTCCAGTTACTTCAAAATTATCCATGTCACCAAAAACCATTTCCTGAGTTTTTGCTAACAGTTCAACCTTTTCTTTTACTTCTCTTAATTGTTCTTGTCCAGCTAAAGAACCCATTCTAACACCTTCTACAGAAGGGTCACCAATGGTTGTTTTAGCTAAACGTTGCCCTAGAGCTATTTGTACATCTTCTACTAAATTTTCTGGAACTATAATTCTTCTAACAGCTGTACATTTCTGACCAGCTTTTACAGTCATTTCACGTTGTACTTCTTTGATGAATAAATCAAATTCTTCTGTTCCAGGGACAGCATCTTCTCCTAGTATAGATGCATTTAATGAATCAGCTTCCATATTAAAAGGAACAGCTTCTTCAATTAATTTAGGATGAGACTTTAACATTTGTCCAGTAGAAGCAGAACCAGTAAAGGTAACTACGTCTTGACTTTGCACATGGTCTAAAATTCCATTAGCGGAGCCACAAATTAATTGTAAAGCACCTTCAGGTAATATTTTAGAGTCAATAATTTCTTTAACCATTAATTCAGTTAAGAAAGAGGTAATGGTTGCTGGTTTTACAATAGCAGGAACTCCAGCCATAAAGTTAACAGCAATCTTTTCTAGCATTCCCCATATAGGGAAGTTAAAAGCATTGATATGTATAGCAACTCCTTGTTTTGGTACCATTATATGATGACCAATAAAAGTACCTTCTTTAGATAATGGAGCAACATCTCCATCTACATAAAATGTTTCGTTACCAAATTGTCTTCTTAAGCTAGCGTTTGCAAATAGGTTTCCAATTCCACCTTCAATATCAATCCAGCTATCAACTTTTGTTGCACCAGTAGCAGCACTAAGTGTATAAAATTTCTTTTTTTGACTAATTAAATGCAAAGCCAATGCTTTTAACATTAAACCTCTTTCCTGAAAATCCATTTTACGAAGAGCTGGACCACCAACAGTTCTTGCATAGTGCATCATTTCTGCAAAATCTAATCCTTTGCTTGATGCTGTAGCAATTTGTTCTCCTGTAAGTGCATTAAATAAAGGCTTTCCTTCTTCAGCTCCTTCAACCCATCTGCCTTGAGCGTAATTTTGTAGTTTCATATTGATAGTTTCAGTTTTATTTAAGGTTTCTAAATTACTAGTTTGACTTTTATTTAACAAGGGTTTAAGCAAAGCTTAAAAGGAAAAGTTTTATTCTTCATCTATTTTAAAAGAAATCAACTTTTTATAAAAAATAGTTAGAGGAATAATGGATGCTAAAATGAATAAGCCTCCGATTATGTATGCATAAATAATATTATTATTAAATCCGAAAAAAGGGATTGCAAAAATTGATATCAAAAGAAATCTAGATAAAATATTTAGTGCTTGAAAAACACTACCAGTTCTACCAATAATATGATTTGGAATGTGATTAAATAGATAGGTTATTCTTAATATTCGTGATCCAGCATTTGAGATTCCTAAAACAAAGCAAACAAAAGATAATATGTATGGGCTTTTGGTAACTACCAAAAGTTCAAAAGCAATAATACTAGCAATCATTAAAATAATAATTGCTTTAACGGAATTAGTGTTTTTAAATACCCATCTAATGCCAATACCAGCTAATAGCGCTCCAAGAGCGTAAGTCATCTCAGCAATAGCATAAATACCTCCACTAGCTTTTAAATGGTTGTTTACATAAATAGGCATAAGTTGATGAACATGGATTAAAAGGACAACAAATATTGCAAATGAAGCAGTTCCAAAGTAAAATAATAAAGGATATTTTTTTAAAAATATAAGACCTTGTTTTAGTCGAGTTGCAATGCTCCCAGTATCAATAATTTTAGGTTTTACAGGAGTGTATTTTATAAACCAAATAAGTGAAAAAGCAACTACATATGTGCAGGCATCAAGTAAAAATATTTCATGGAGTTTCCAAGGTTTTATGCTTAATCCAGCTATAAAGTCTAATCCTAAACTGTTCAATAATTCATTATTGATTCCAGTTAATAATAGTGCGGCGAAAGCTCCTGATAATACACTGGTAGATTGTCCAATAATTTCTATTAAGGAATTTGTTTTTCCATAATTTTCTTTTTCGGTTATTTCTTGTCCAAAAGCATAAAGATTAGGGTAGTGCATATTGTAATTAAATATGGTTGCACAAAAAACAAGCGCAACAAGTATTGTTGGTACTTCTCCTAAATAATAACCAATACTAGCTACAGTTGTTAAAATAATAAAACCTGAAGCACATAAAGCTAAAAAAATATTTTTCCGAGGGAATCGATCGATTAGAGTTCCTGAATATAAACCCCAAAAAAGTGTGGCTAAAGTTGTGATAGAATAAATAATACCAAAAGAAGCACTATCGTGTAAAACATCTGCAAAATACCAAGGGATAGCTAACATGCTTATACCTTGTGCAAAGCCAGAAATAGCATTAGCAGTAAATAATAAGGTTAGTGCTTTTTTGTTTTTCAATTGTTTATTTTTGAGAGAACAAAGTTAGTGTATTAATGCAGATTAAAACTAAAAAAATAGATTATCAAAAAGCGCTTGAAAAAGCTATGCGATACTGTGTTTATCAAGAGCGTTGTGTTTTAGATGTTGAAAATCGACTCTTGGCTTGGGGTTTATCTAAATCAGATTGGGATAAATTAATAGATGCATTAATAGACCAAGACTTTTTAAATGAAAATAGATATGTTGAAGACTACGTTAGAGGAAAGTTTTTAATTAAAAAGTGGGGAAGAAATAAAATTAAAGCTGGGTTACTCCAAAAAAAGATAAGAGGGGCTGAAGTTGAGAAGAATTTGAGCGATATTGATGAAGAAGATTATAAAAAAACAATCAAATATTTAATTGAAAAGAAAAAAGCACTTTTAAATCAAAAAGACGATTTAGAACTTAGAGATAAACTATATCGTTATCTTCTTTCTAAAGGCTATGAATCTGAAATTGTAGTAAGTGAGTTGAAGATTAATAATCTTTCGCAATAATTTCTCGGTCTTTAATTACTCCAAAACCGAACAGTCCATCGCCAGTAGTGATTTTTAAAATATTTCCTTTCATTTGATGTAAAATTTCGGGTGGACAATTAAAAGCTTCAATGGGTAGTTCTGGTTTGTTTTCTATAATTAATAAGTCGACGGTGTTACTATTTGTTTTAAATCCATTGAACTCATATTTAGCTGTTTGTAGATTTGAAGTAAATAAAAAGTTTAAGCATAAAAATAAGCCAGTTAAAAAAGGACCAACACCTAGAATATTAAATATTATGGTTTCATATTTTATAAAATGAAAGTATTTGCTGTATATTTTTAATGGAATTAAAAATCCGATTACCGTAAATAAAACGATAAGTTTTGAAGTTGTAAATAAACTAATAAAAGTAATAGGGAAAAATCCCATAATTAGAAAAGTACCTACAAAAAAAGCAAAAATAGCAAGGGTAATAAATCTTCTTGATTTGTCTTTTTTAGGAGTGTAACTCTGCTCTCTTATTTTGCCAACTTCTTTCAACTATATTTATTGTAAAAAAGGGTTGTTAGCTTTTTCAAATCCTATAGTAGTAGCCGGGCCATGACCTGTATAAATTGTAAAGTCGTTAGGCAAAGCAAATATTTTGGTTTTAATGCTATTTATTAATGTTTGGTGGTCACCACCAGGCAAATCGGTTCTACCAATGCTTCCATAAAATAAAACATCTCCGTTTATGGCAAACTTTTGCTCATGATTAACAAAAACAATATGTCCGGGAGCATGTCCAGGTACAAAAAGAATGTCTAAAGTACTGTTTCCAAAAGAAATTATATCGCCTTCATTTAAGAAATTAGTTGGTTCAGGAGATTGATCAACTGTAAAGCCATACAAATGACCATATTCGGTAGTAGTATGCAATGTTGGTAAGTCTTTTTCATGCATTTCCAACCCAATATTAAATGTTTTTGAAACAAAATTGTTACCTAAAATATGGTCGATATGGCAATGCGTATTTAATAACTTAACAGGTTTTAAGCCTTCTTTTTCAATGAAGTCAACTAATTCTTGTTGTTCGGTATTAGAGTAGCAGCCCGGATCAATAATTACACATTCTTTTGTTTCGTCATACAAAAGGTAAGTGTTTTCCTGAAATCCGTTAAAAGTAAAGTGGTGTATAGTTATCATTTTTTGCCTTGTTTTTAAACAACAAAAGTAATATTAAAAGGGTTTTAATTAAAGTAATTAGAAGGAGTAAATCACTATAAAATCTTTATTTTTACGAATCGTTTCAAAACAATAGTTATTAATACTCAAAGTATTCATATAAAATTATCAGTAGTGCTTTTTTTCCTGATATCTCTATCAGGGACTTTGCAAGCACAGTTTTACAATGGAACAAATGTTGGGTTTGGTAAAAACAGAGTTCAATTTAAGGAGTTTGAATGGAAATATTATCGATTTGAACAATACGAAACCTATTTTTATACTGGAGGTAAAGATTTAGCGGTTTATACATCTAAAGCAGCTCGAAAATATTTACTAGAACAAGAAGAACTTTTCGACTTTGATTTAAGAGATAAAATCCAGTTTATTATCTATAATAAACAGTCTGACTTTAAGCAAAGTAATATCGGTTTAGGATTAGAAAATGGCGAAATAGCTGGTTTAACTCAGATAATGGGCTCTAAGGTATTTATCTATTTTAATGGAAATCATGCCGATTTTGACCGACAAATTAAAGAGGGGATAGCTACCGTTTTGGTTAATCAACAAGTATATGGCTCTAGTTGGACTCAAGTACTGAAAAACTCAAGTTTATTATCATTGCCCGATTGGTATTTAAAAGGTTTATCTTCTTATATTTCAAATAATTGGAATCCAAAAATTGAAAATGAGGTTAGAGATGGAATTAGCTCAGGTAAGTATGTGAAATTTAATCGATTAAATGATCAAGAAGCTATAATTGCAGGTCATTCTTTGTGGGCATATATTGCTGAAGTATATGGTGAGTCGGTTATTTCAAATATTTTATATATGACTCGTATTACTCAAAGTGTGGATAGAGGGTTTTTATATGTTTTAGGTATGAATACTAAATCTTTAAATGAAGAATGGATTGCTTATTACCAACATGAATTTGAGAATTATAAATCGAAACCAGAACAATACCAAGCTTTTGATCAATTAAAAATTAAAAAAAGAAGAGAGTACCGGCAGTTTAAAGCTAGTCCAAACGGAGAGGCTTTTGCTTATATAACAGATCAAATGGGTCAGTATAAGCTTTATGTTTATTATCCATCAAACGATAAAAGTTACAAAATATATAAGCGTGAATTTAAATTAAACCGAATTAATGATAAATCTTATCCAGTTTTGGCTTGGCATCCAGCAAGCGAGGTGTTGGCGTTTGTAACAGAAGAAAAAGGATTGTTATTAATGCATTATTTTGACATCAATTCAGGAGGAATTCAGGAGAAACCATTGTTTAATTTAGAAAAAGTTTTAGATTTTGCCTATGCGGATGATGGCAAACAAATGGTTTTATCTGCTTTAGCAAAAGGTCAGTCTGATTTATATCTGTATAATGTTGGAGCTAACTCTCAAAAACCTTTAACCAAAGATGTTTTTGATGATTTAAATCCAAAATTTATTGAAAATTCTTCTCAAATTGTTTTTACCTCTAATCGAACAAATGATTCATTGGGTTATGAACCAAAAGGGGATGAATTATTTAATCACTTTTATGATATTTGGGTATTGGATTATAATTCGAAAAAACTAACTCGAGTAACGGAAACACCTAAACAATCCGAAATACAACCTTACGGAATAGATTCAGCTTTGTATTATCTTGGTGAAAAAAACAATGTGTATACTCGTTATTATGCTGTTAAAGATAGTTTTATAACTCACATTGATACTTCAATCCATTATTATAAATTTTATGATGCGAAAACATCCTCAGTTACAAATAATAGAGGCTTAAATGAACATACGGTTAATCAGACTGGAAAAGCTACTGAAATTGTTGTAGATGATTATAAATACCATTTATTGTTTAAAGATGTAAATGAAAAAATCGATTCTATAAATGCTTTAAATAGCAATATTTCAGATTCATTAACTCAAAATAAGTCAATTGAAAAACCTATAGATAATTTTATTTTGTTCAACCCTATAAAGTTAGCTCCTGATTCAGCAGTTGCTGAAGTGAATATTGATAAATATATATTTGAGAAAGAGAAATCTAAAATTCAAAAAAATACAGTTGTAATAGGAGGGAAAGACAACCTTAAAGATTCTGTTATTACAGAGTTCAAGTTGCCTAATCAGCGAAACTATAACCTTTCATTTTTTAATGATAATTCGGGTATTAAGTTGAGTAACTCTTTTGTTAACCAAGAATATCAAATTTTTACAGGCGGGCCATTTACAGCGCCTGATGTAGGTGGGGTTATGAAGTTAGGTGTAATTGATTTGTTTGAAGATTACCGTTTGTTTGGAGGAATAAGAATGTCTTCTGGCTCTCGAGAGTATTTTATTACTTACCAAAACTTAGTTCATCGCTGGGATAAAGAGTATACATTTATGCGAACAACTGCTGATGCGACCAATGGTTTTGATGTGTTTGGTGTAACAACAAACATGTTAAAATATTCATCAAAATATCCTTTTAGTGAAGTTGCAAGCATTCAACTTACTGGTGGTTTTAGAAATGATATTACTGTAGTTAAATCAATTGATAGAGCTTCGCTTGAAGCAAAAAATTTGAACGAATATCGAGGTGTTTTTAAAGCTGCTTATGTTTTTGATAATTCGTTGCCTAAGATGTTAAATATCTATTACGGTACTAAATTTAAATTGTTTGCAGAGTATTATCAGGAAGCACTAGATGATTATGATGGCGTTAATGGTAATATGCAAGTGGTTGGTTTTGATTTTAGGCATTCATTTAAATTAAGTCGAGAATTAATATGGGTTAATCGTATTGCAGCGAGTTCTTCATTTGGTAAAGAAAAATTGATATATTACTTGGGTAGTGTTGATGGTTGGTTTGATCAAGCAAGTTGGGCTGACCGATTTATTAACCAAGAAGATATCAATCCTAACATTAATTATCGTTTTCAAGCTTTAGCTTCTAATTTGCGTGGATTTCCACAAAATATAAGAAGAGGAAGTAACTTTGCTGTTATTAATAGTGAGGTTCGTTTACCTGTATTCTCTTATTTTATTAGACGACCAATACGCTCCAATTTTATTCGCAATTTCCAAGTAATTGGATTTACCGATGCAGGTATGGCATGGGATGGTTTAGATCCATTTGGGAAAGAAAATAGAGTAACAAAAGATGTACTTAGAGATGGCCCTTTAACGGTTACAGTTTATAAAGATATTTATCCTATAGTTGGTGGATATGGCTTTGGTATCCGATCTACTGTTTTGGGTTATTTTTTAAGAGCAGATTGGGCTTGGGGAGTTGAAGATGGCGTGAGTAAAAAACGTCCGGTATTTTATTTATCATTGAATTTAGATATTTAATATGGATTTTATTCAAATAATAAAAGAGAAAGCATCAGCTTATAAAGCAGAAGTAATAGCTATTCGTCAGCATTTACATCAAAACCCTGAGCTTTCTTTTCAAGAGTTTAAAACGGCTGAGTTTATTGAGAGTAAGCTCAATGAGTACGGAATTACCAATCAAAAAAGATTGGTTAAAACAGGAATTATTGCTTTAATAGAAGGAAAAAATCCAACAAAAAAAATAATTGCATTGCGTTCCGACCACGATGCACTACCAATATTAGAAACAAACGAAGTTGATTATAAATCGGTAAACAATGGTGTGATGCATGCTTGTGGACATGATGTACACACTTCATCATTGTTAGGTGTGGCTAAAATTTTAAATGAGCTTAAAAACGAGTTTGAAGGAACGGTAAAATTGGTTTTTCAACCAGGAGAGGAAATTATACCAGGAGGAGCATCTTTGATTATAAAAGAAGGAGGATTAGAAAACCCTTCGCCAAGTAAAATGTTTGGACAACATGTTTACCCGCAATTAGAAGCTGGTAAAGTAGGTTTTAGACCAGGAATGTATATGGCATCGGCAGATGAAATTTATGTAACCGTAAAAGGTAAAGGAGGTCATGCTGCTTTACCACAATTAAATGTTGACCCAATTTTAATAGCATCGCACATTATAGTTGCTTTACAACAAATTGTAAGTAGAAGTGCGCATCCAACAGTGCCAACGGTATTGTCGTTTGGTAAAATAATAGGAGAGGGTGCGACCAATGTAATACCCGATGAAGTAAAGATAGAAGGTACTTTTAGAACCATGAATGAGGAATGGAGAGCTAAAGCGCATCAAAAAATGAAGAAAATGGCTGAAGACATTGCAGAGGGAATGGGTGGAGAGTGTGTTTTTGATATTCATGTAGGTTATCCATTTTTGGTAAACGATGAGGAATTAACAGCAAGAGCGAAACAAGGAGCAATAGAATATTTAGGAACTGAAAATGTGGTTGATTTAGATTTAAGAATGACTGCCGAAGACTTTGCTTTTTACTCTCAAATTTTACCCACTTGCTTTTACAGGTTAGGTGTTAAAAACGACCAAAAACAAATTAATTCTGGTTTACATACTTCAACTTTTAATGTTGACGAAGATGCTTTAGAGACTGGAATGGGACTTATGGCTTGGTTAACCGTTAAAGAATTACAAGTTTAAGGAGCTCATTTACCACTTGGCAAAGTCGTCTCTTTTTTTTATATTTGTTTGATTATGAACTACAAAACATTATAAAAATATGGGTAAAGGCGATAAAAAGACTAAAAAAGGAAAAATTACTTCAGGTAGTTATGGTGTAACCAGACCAAAAAAATCTGCTAAGGTTGTAGTTGTAAAATCGAAGCCTAAAGCGAAGAAGGTAGAAAAAGTAGAAGAAGCAGCTCCTAAGAAAGTTGCAGCTAAAAAGCCAGCAGCGGCAAAGAAACCTGCTGCGAAAAAAGCTCCAGCTAAGAAAAAAGCAGAAGATAAATAACACAATAAAAGAGGCAACCAATAGTTGCCTCTTTTATTGTAAATATAGTTCAGCACTACATTTGCAAGGTGGTGTTCCACAAATGTCGCAGTTGTATTGTTTTGTTAAACTGTCGTTGTACCAATAGTTGGGTATGGTTTTGTGTAATGTAAACTTGTTTTTTAGTAATAAGTTGCTCATTGGGGTTACAGCTCCTTTTTTCCAACTTATACAAAATAAAGTATCACAAGTATTTTTAAGTGCTGTTGTTACCGAATGAAGTAGCTTATTAGCTATCCCTTTTCTAAAACAATTAGGGTTCACTGCAACTTGTTTTATCCAGCCAGTATTAGTTATGTTTTTGGGTAAGTTTATTGGTTGTAAAACTTTGTTAAGTAGTTCTGTTTTATTACAGGTTTCGGCACTTATAAAACCAACAACTTCATTATCAATAATAGCAACAAATAAGTATTGGTTAGGTTGGTTAATGTAGGTTGATAACTCTTGTTTGGAAATAAATTTATCGCCAAAAGCACTATTAGCTATTAATAAAAGCTGATTTAATTGACTTTTATTAGCTTGTTCAATTTTCATTACAGCATAATTACAGCAGCCACTAAACCAATAATGATGCTCACAAATTTCTTTAAATGAAATTTATGTCCTTCACTGGTTTCAAATAGTATGGTGGTTGAAATGTGTAAAAATATACCAACTGCTAAAGCTAAAAATATGCTTGTGTCAAAATTTAAAGAGTTTCCTAATTGATTAGCAATAAACAAACCTATTGGAGCAGCTAACGAGAATACAATAAGCGAAAGTATTAATTTACTGTTTTTAATACCACTAGCTAGTAAAAGAGTACATAAAATAATTGCCACAGGAAATTTATGAATTAATATACCCAGCAATAATGGTTGTCCATCATCGTGATGATGAGGATCGGTTAAAGCCATACCTTCCATTAAGGCATGAAAACATAAACTTATAAATACTGTGTAAGGGAAAATTGTTTTTTTATCTCCGTGATAATGTAAATGCCCATGTTCAATACCTTGAGAGAAAAACTCTAATAATAATTGCAGTACAAAACCTATTAATATAAATAAACCAATAGAAGGGCTGTAATCGTGATACAACTCAGGTATAAGATGAAGAAAACAAATAGCCAATAAAAATGCACCACTAAACGAAAGTAGTAACTTAAAATTTTGATTTACTTTGGGTTTTTTCCAAATAACAAGTAGTCCGCCTAAAAAGGCAACCAAAAACAAAGAGATATAAATTATAAAATCGTTCATTTACTTTTTTGCTACTATTATTAAACGCTCCGAAGTGTTTTCGTTAAAAGGGTTTAAATCGTAATCGCCAAAGGTAGCTTCAATTTTTAAATTAGCTAAATTAAAGTAGCGAATAAAATCTTTTTGCGTAATTGCTTTTACACGTTCCTGAAAAGAGTAGGAGTTGCCTTTATCCTCAAAATCAATTTGTTTTATAATAAAATTATCAACTACACTTTTTGTAATCTTAAAAGTAATACCTTCTATCATTTTTGTTTCAGCTTCTACTAATTCAGCAATAATTTTAGAGGCATTCATAAAATCTAAAACTAACGTTCCGTCATTAAATAAGCTCTTTGCAATAGCATCTATAGCAAGTATATTGTCATTGTCGTCATCAAAGTAGCCAAAACTTGTAAATAGGTTAAAAGCAAATTGGTAATGGTTAGTGTTTAAAGGCTTTCTAATATCGTTTACATAGAACTTTAATCTTTCGTTTTGAAATTGCTTTGCACTTGCAATACTGTTTTCAGATAAATCAAAAGCATCAACATTAAATCCTAAGTCGTTCATTGTTTTTGCGTGTCTTCCTTTGCCACAAGCAACGTCCAATAAATGGTCAGTTTTTAAAGGTTTTAAATACCCTAATAAATTAGCGATAAATGTTTCAGCCTCAACCATATCTCTATTTTTATAAAGTATATGGTAGTAAGGAGAATCGAACCAATCCTCAAACCAATTCAAATTATCTTTGTTTTTTGACATTATTTAATCTATTTTTCAGTTCGCAAAAGTAAAACCATTATTGTAATTATATGTTTAATAGGGCTTTTTTTGTCTTTCTAACATTTTTATGTTGTTCAATCGGTTTGTTTGGACAGTTTTCAAAACCCTTTGTAAGTAATTATACTGCAAAAGATTATAATGCCTTTTTTCAAAATTGGGATGCTGTACAGGATAAACACGGCATTATGTATTTTGCTAATAACTATGGAGTTTTAACCTTTAATGGGAATAAATGGGATGTAATTAGTTCTCCTAATGAATCCATTATTCGTTCGTTAGCTATTGCTTCAAACGGAAAAGTTGTAGCTGGAGGATATGATCAAATAGGGTTTTTGGAAACTGATGAGAAAGGAAGTTTGAATTTTTCTTCAATTTCTGATTCTATAGATGAAAGTTTTAATGATTTTGGTAGTGTTTGGAATATTGTGGTCGAAAAAGATAGAACATATTTTTCAACCGATAAATATATTCTAAAATATCAAGATAACAAATTATCGAAGCTAGTTGATAAGGGAGGGCAACTTTTTGCTAAAATTAAAAATAGAATTTACACTACAACAACTACTGATGGATTAGTTGAATTTAAAAATGAAAAAATTGAACCACTTCCTGATGGTGATTTTTTTACAGGAATGAAAATTTATTCTGTTGTTGCTAATCGAAAAGGTTTAATGGTGGTAACAAGAAATAGTGGGCTTTATTATTATTCTGCTGATACGATTTATGAAATTGGTGACAAAAAAACAAAAGAGATTTTTAAAAGTAGTGAATTGTATTCAGCTATTGAATTGCCTGACGGTAACGTTTGTTTATCAACATTAAAAAACGGTATAATTATCATTAATCAGATAGGCGAAATTGTAGAAATATTTAATAGTGAATCTGGCGTTCAAAATCAAACCTGCTGGAGTGCTTATCACGATAAACAAGGTAATATTTGGTTAATGTTAGATAAAGGAATTACTAAAATTGAATACAATTGTCCTTTTTCGCTTTACAATCAAAATGTTGGTATTGATGGAACCATAATGAGTATAACGCGATTTAATAATAAGTTATATTTAGCAACCTCAGTTGGGCTTTATGAAGTAAATAAGCAAGAAACACAATATGGTGATAAATTAGTTTTTAATCTTAAAACTAAAATTAAATCGCAGTGTTGGGATTTGCTAGAAGTTAATAATCATTTATTAATTGCTACAAGTTCGGGTATTTATAGCTTAAATAAACAAGGAGTTATAACACGTCAAAATAATGATATAACATATACTCTAGAAAAATCGAACTATTACTCTAACCTTGTTTTTGCTGGTAAAGAAAGTGAAGTTTCTTTTATATTATTTAGTAATTTATGGAAAGAATATAGTTTAGATACTTTGAAATATCAAGTTAGAAGTCTTTACGAAGAATCAGAAAATAATCTTTGGTTAGGTACTTATGTTGATGGAGCTATTAATTTAACCTATGAATTGACAGCTGATTTCTCACCTAAAAATGTAAAACATAAAAGCTATAGTGTAGATGAAGGTTTGTTTGGTTATGAGGTAGATGTTTTCTCTTATCAAAATGAAATGGTTTTTAGTACAGATAAAGGGCTTATGAAAAAGAAAGAAGAAACCAATGGTGAATTCTCTTTTTATTTAGATACAATATTAGGAAACTCTTTCGCGAATGGAACGCGAATAATTTATCGTTTGCAAGAAGATTATTTAGATAATGTTTGGATGTACGCTCCTGTTACTATTGATAATAATAATGAAGGACTTGGTTATGTTAAAACACATAATAATACTCCAATTTGGAATTACGAGCAATTTAATCGTTTGCCACAAGGTATTATTTACGCTATGTATCCAGAAATAAATGGAGATATATGGTTAGGCGGTGTAGAAGGCCTAATGAAATATAACTACATTAAAAATACAGTTAAATACAATAGTATTTTTTACTCTTTAATCAACAAAGTTTCGTTGGGTAAAGATTCAATTATACATAAAGGAGATTATTTTATAAGGAAGAATTCAGTTAAGATAGGTTATGATTATAATTCACTTCAATTTGAATTTAGTTGTACTAATTTTTTAGATGAAAAGAGAAATAAGTATCAATACAAATTAGAAGGTTTTGATGAGGAATGGTCTGATTGGACAAATGATACTAAAAAACAATATACTAACCTATATGAGGGGAACTATAAGTTTAGAGTCCGTTCAAAAAACACTTATAATAATAAAGGGATTGAAGCTACATATAAGTTTATTGTGCTACCTCCATGGTATAGAACATGGTATGCTTATGTAATTTATGGTGTTTTATTAATTGTGCTAATATATATAATAGTTAGAGTGAGTGTTTATAGATTAAAAGTAGCTAATGAAAAATTAGAAGGTGTAATAGCAATTAGAACGAAAGAAATTAGAGAAAAAAACACACAACTTGGAGAAGCTCTAACTGATATTAAAGATAGTATCAATTATGCAAAGCGCTTACAAGAAGCGATTTTACCAAAGCAAGAAGAAGTAAAAAATATATTTCCTCAAAATTTTATTTATTATTTGCCTAGAGATATTGTAAGTGGAGATTTTTATTGGACAACTATTCAAAATAATAAAAGAATATTCGTTGTTGCCGATTGTACTGGACATGGTGTGCCAGGTGCCTTTGTGTCAATGTTGGGAAATGATTTATTAAACCACATTATTAGTGAAAATCAAATAACAGATACTTCTAATATTTTAACCAAATTGAACAAAGGGGTATTAAATGCGTTTAATAATGATGACATATCTTATAGTACAAATGATGGGATGGATATTGCTGTTATTTCTATAGATGAAAATAATGTATTACAATATTCGGGAGCTAATCGTCCATTAACAATAGTAAGAGATAAAGAAGTAATAGAATTTAAACCAGATAAAAAGTCAATAGGAGGAAGGACTGAGTTAGATTTTGTGTTTAAACCAAATACAATTCAATTATTGAAAAATGATAATATATATATGTATAGTGATGGTTTTGCGGATCAATTTGGAGGAGAAAAAGGAAAGAAATATTTAACGAAAAGGTTAAAACAATTATTGGTAGAAGTGTCAGATATGGCTATTGCTACTCAAAAAAATAAAATAGAAAAAGAATTTTTAACCTGGAAAGGAAGTATCAATCAATTAGATGATGTTTTACTTACTGGTATAAAAATTGATTAATAACACGTTTTTCAAAATTTATTTATATTAAACTTGTATAATTCATTCAATTTAATATCTTTGAAAAACATATTTGGAAGTTGAAGTATAGATGATGAAAAGTATACACGATTTTTATGACATGATGGAACAAGGCAATATAATGCTTTCCTTTAAAGGGGAGGTAACTTCTGATTTATTGACCTCAATTCTCCAAATTATGGAAACTAAAATGGAGACTTTAGATGAGCCTCCTAAAATCAAGAAAAAGGTTTATAACATTCTTGTAGAATGTTTACAAAATTTATATCACCACATTGATGAAGATGATAAAAAAACCGCTCAAAATGAAAAGAGCGCTTTATTTATGATACGAAAAAATGAGGAAGGTGAATATTCTATTATGACTGGAAACTATATGGCAGTTGAGAATATGGATTTAATGAAATCTAGACTTGATACAATTAACTCTATGGATAAAGAAGAGTTAAAAGTTTACTATAAAGAAGTACTGAATAATGGAGAGATGTCTGCTAAAGGTGGAGGTGGTCTAGGAATGATTGATATTGCTAGGAAATCAGGTAAAAAATTAGAATATGATTTTGCTGATGTGGATGATAAATTCTCTTTTTTCAGTTTAAATGTAAAAATTGCACAATAAAAAATAAAAGATAAAAAATGGAAGAGTTAGTAATTGAAGGTTCACCAAAAACACCAACAATAAAATTTGACCCAAATACTGGGTATTTATTATTGAAAGGAAGATCTATTCCTGAAAATTCAATTGAATTTTACAAGCCTTTGGTAGATGTTTTAGATGCTTATAATAGTAGTGCTAAACCTACAACTAAAGTTGATATTCAATTGGAATATTTTAATACAAGTTCTTCTAAGTGTATCTTGGATGTTTTTAAAAAATTAGAAGCAATTAACTCTGGATCTAGTGAAGTAACAATTAACTGGTTTTACGAGGAAGATGATGAGGATATGTTAGAAGCAGGTGAAGATTACCAAGCAATTATTAGCGTACCTTTTAAGATGATTGAAGTAGAAGAAGATTAATTTTTTCTTTCTTTAGAATATTAAAAAAGCCCAACTAATTTTAGTTGGGCTTTTTTAATGCTTCCTATTTTAAACTTAATGGCATCTTTTTGAAAGTTTAGCTTCAATTTCTAATTCAACATTAGGCCATGTTACGCTTACACCATCAGCACCTTTATGTAAATCTTCACATACTTTATTTAATTCTTTAAGCGCAGTTTCAGCATTCCAGTTATTAATATCTATTTCTCCTGTTAATTTAACCGTTGTATCTATTACAGTATAAGCTAAAGTAACTTCTTTTTCAATATCATTTAATGTTAAATAAAATGTCATTGATCCACTTTCATTATCACCTTCAACACTTTTAGCGTGACCTAAAATTAAATCAGTATTAAGCATTTTTCCAAAAAATGAATTAATAATTTTAGAATCTCTATCTGGATTAGTTGTATTAGTACTTTTTGTAGGTATTGTAAAAGTTATCGTTTGTAATACCTCAGTTAATTTGGTTGATTTTTCACCAGCTTTAATCAGTACGCTATTAAATGTGCCTCCAACAGCTACTTTGTCAGAAGTTTTAAAGGCTGTCCATTTAACAGTAGCTGTAGATTCTTTATCATATTCATAAAAACAAATTTCTTCTTTGTTTCCTGATTGAAGTTGTTCTGTTGCGTTTGCTTCATGATTTTCTCCACCACATGAGCTAAAAAAAGCTGAAGTAATTATTGCTACAGGAATTAATATTTTTTTCATAGTAATTTTTTTTATAAAAGGTTAAACTTAAAAAAGGCGAATAAACTATTCGCCTTTTCATTTTCGTTATTAATTGGTTACCCTAAAAAAGGATATCTATAATTTGTTGCAGGGACAAATGTTTCTTTAATTGTTCTAGCAGAAACCCAACGTAATAAATTCATTGCAGCACCAGCTTTATCATTTGTTCCAGAACCTCTAGCGCCTCCAAATGGTTGTTGACCAACAACAGCACCTGTTGGTTTGTCGTTTATGTAAAAGTTACCAGCACAGTTTTCCAACATTTTAGTTGCTGTACCAATTGCATATCTACAAGTAGAGAAAATAGCTCCAGTTAAAGCATACTCAGATGTTTGGTCTAAAATCTCTAATGTTTCTTCAAATTTATCAGCATCGTAAATATAAATTGTCATTACGGGGCCGAAAATTTCTTCACACATTGTTTTAAACTTTACATTTTTAGTTACAATTACTGTAGGTTCGATAAAGTATCCTTTTGATTTATCGTAATTACCACCAGCAATTATTTCAGCATCATCACTTGATTTAGCATAGTCAATAAATCCAGCAATCTTATCAAAACTACGCTCATCAATTACAGCATTAATAAAGTTGCTAAAATCTTCTGGGTTCCCCATTTTAAATGAGTTTACATCAGTTTTAACTTGTTCTATAATTTCATTTGCAATATTACTTGGTAAATACGCTCTAGATGCTGCAGAGCATTTTTGACCTTGAAATTCGAAAGCACCTCTAGAAATTCCAGTAGCTACTTCTTTTGCATTTGCAGATTTATGAGCAATAATAAAATCTTTACCACCTGTTTCACCTACAATTCTAGGGTAAGTTTTGTATTTATCAATGTTTGTACCTATAGTTTTCCATAAATGCTTAAACACAGCTGTAGAACCAGTAAAATGTAACCCAGCAAAATCAGGGTGGTTAAATACTACATCACCAGCAGCAGGTCCATCACAATAAACCATATTAATAACACCATCAGGTAAACCAGCAGCCTTAAACAAATCCATTATAACTTGTGCTGAATAGATTTGAGTGTCTGACGGTTTCCAAACTACAACATTCCCCATCATTGCAGGAGCAGCGCATAAGTTAGCTGCTATAGATGTAAAGTTGAATGGGGTAATTGCAAAAATAAATCCTTCTAATGGTCTATATTCTAATCTATTCCATATTCCTGGAGCAGATTCTGGTTGTTCAGCATAAACCTCAGTCATATATTGAACATTGTATCTAAAAAAGTCAATTAACTCACAAGAAGCATCAATTTCAGCTTGAAAAGCATTTTTACTTTGGCAAAGCATTGTTGCAGCATTCATTCTTGCTCTAAAAGGACCAGCTAATAATTCAGCTGCTTTTAAAAAGATAGCAGCTCTATCTTGCCAAGGCGTATTTGCCCATTCTTTTTTAGCTGTAAGTGCAGCATTAATTGCAGCTTCTACATGAGATTTATCTCCCATATGGAAACTACCTAAATTATAAGCATGATCGTGTGGAGGATGCATAGAAACAGTATTACCTGTCCTAACTTCTTTTCCTCCTATAACCATAGGAGCATCAATAGGGTTAGATTTTAATTCAGCTATTGCAGCTTGTAATTCTTCTTTTTCTTCACTTCCGGGAGCATAACCTTGTACAGGCTCGTTCTCAGCCATTGGTACTTGAAAATAAGCGTTTGACATAAATTTTATATTTAAAATGAATAAATTTCTACTCAAAATTAAGAGTTATAAATCAACAAAAAAAGCCTTTATCGTTTATAAACACAGATACTTTTTGGAAATAACAATTAAGTGAATTTTTAGCATAAAAAGATTGTGTATTTATTAATACATTTGTTCCTCATTTAATTATTATCGTATGGAAGTTTTAGATTTAAAAGATATTGCTTTAAAGCAAAAACATATAGACTTAGGAGCTAAGATTGTTCCTTTTGCAGGATTCAATATGCCATTACAATATACAGGTTTAACTGATGAACATTTAAATGTTAGAAATAACGTTGGAATTTTTGATGTATCTCATATGGGAGAGTTTATGGTAAAAGGAGAAGGTGCTTTAGAGTTGATTAATAGAATTACTTCTAACGATGCTTCGGTATTAGTTCCAGGAAAGGTTCAATATTCTTGTTTTCCTAATTATGATGGTGGTATTGTAGATGATTTGTTGGTTTATATGTTGGCAGAGAACGAATATATGTTGGTCGTAAATGGTGCTAATTTAGATAAAGATTGGGCTTGGGTAGAAAAACATAATACAAACAATGTTGATATTAAAAATGTTTCAGATAATATTTCTTTGCTAGCAGTTCAAGGACCAAATGCACAAAAAATGTTAGCTCCATTAACTAATATGGATTTAGATATGGTTTATTACACTGTTCAAAAAGGAATTTTTGCTGGTGTTAATAATGTTATTGTTTCATCTACTGGTTATACTGGTGCTGGAGGTTTTGAAATATATTTTGACAATGCCAATGCTGAAAAAATATTTGATGCAGTTTTAGAAGCTGGAAAAGCTGTAAATGCTCAAATGGCAGGTTTAGCCTGTAGAGACACTTTGAGATTAGAAATGGGTTTCTGTTTATATGGAAATGATATAAATGATGAGACTTCACCTATAGAAGCTGGTTTAGGTTGGATAACAAAATTTACTAAAGATTTTGTGAATGCTGATTTTTTAAAAAATCAGAAAGAAAATGGAGTTAGTAAAAAGTTAGTTGGCTTTGAATTAATAGATAGAGGTATTCCTCGTCATGATTATGAAATAGTTGATGCTGATGGTAATAACATTGGAATAGTAACTTCTGGAACAATGGCTCCATCATTAAACAAAGCAATAGGGATGGGTTACGTAAAAACTGAATTTGCTAAAGCTGGTTCAGAAATTTACATTTCTATACGTAATAAAAATATTAAAGCACAGGTGGTGAAAATGCCATTTTATAAAGGTTAAAAATGAGCGAAGAATCATCTGGTAGTAAGAGAAAAGTTGAAGTATGTTTTTCACCAGCATTGTTTCCTGTTTATTTTCAGGATAAAAACTGTGCTGTTGTAGTTATTGATGTTTTTAGGGCAACATCAGCAATATGCTCGGCAATAGATAATGGCGTTACAGGTGTTATTCCGGTGGCGACAATTGATGAAGCTTACGAGTATAAAGAAAAAGGTTTTTTAGTAGGAGCTGAACGCCAAGCAGAAGTTGTTGAAGGTTTTGATTTTGGTAATTCTCCAATAACTTTTAAATCTGGTAAATTTAGTGGACAAGATATAGTATTAACTACTACTAACGGAACAAAAGCAGTAGAATTAGCTAAAGAAGCTAGCAATGTGGTAATAGGATCGTTTGCTAATTTAGATGCAGTTTGTAAATATTTAGAACGTTTAGATAAGGATGTAATTCTTTTTTGTGCTGGTTGGAAAGATAGATTTAACTTAGAAGATACTTTATTTGCAGGTGCTGTAGTTGAAAAGCTGGCTGAAAATTTACGTTTTGCTGATTTACAAGATTCAGCAATAGCTTCAAAAGATCTTTATTTAAAAGCGAAAGATGATTTATTTGGATTTTTATCAGAGTCTTCACATCGTAAACGACTAAGTAAATTAAATCTTGAAGAAGATATTCTTTATTGTTTAAAATTAAATCAATCTAAAAACGTACCGGTTTTATTGAATGGTAAAATTGTGAAAGGTTAAATGAAAATAGGTTTTAAATATATTGTAGGAGTAATGATTTTCATTACTCTTCTTTTTTTTAATAAACACCAAACTTATTCATGGGGTTTTTTTGGGCACAAAAAAATTAATCGAATGGCTGTATTTACTTTGCCGCCAGAGATGATTAAGTTTTATAAAAAAAACATTGAATATATTACCGAACATGCTGTAGATCCTGATAAAAGAAGATATTCTACCGAAGGAGAAGCTCCTCGACATTACATAGATATTGATCATTATGTGCATAATGGAGAAGATCCTTTTGAAGTGATGCCTAAAAAATGGTATGATGCGGTTGAGAAGTTTACAGAAGATACTTTACAAGCTTACGGAATAGTGCCTTGGCATGTTAATGTAATGGTAATGCGATTAACTAAAGCGTTTGAGGCAAAAGATTACGACCAAATATTAAGAGTTTCTGCCGACTTAGGGCATTATATTGGCGATTCGCATGTGCCTTTGCATACTACCGAAAATTATAACGGACAATTAACCGGACAACGAGGAATACATGGGTTTTGGGAATCGAGAATTCCTGAGTTAAAAGCAAAAGATTACGATTACTTTGTAGGTAGAGCAAAGTATGTAGAGAATATTTTAGAAGACGAATGGGAAACGGTAAAACAAAGTTTTGGAGCTAAAGACTCTGTATTGGATTTAGAACGCCAGTTAAATGATGAGTTTCCTAAAGACCAAAAATATACTTTTGAAAATAGGGGGACAGTTTTAATGAAAACTTACTCTGAGGAGTATTCTGATACGTATAACGAAATGCTAAATGGAATGATTGAAAGACGTTTAACAAAATCAATTATTACAGTTGGGAGCTACTGGTACACCGCATGGGTAAATGCTGGACAACCTAACCTAAATGAATTGTTAGAAAAGCAACCTTCCGAGCAAATTACCAAAGAAGATAATGAATTAGAAAAACTCTATAAATCGAACAAGATTAAGGGTAGAGATCATCAGAATTGACTATACATTAATAACTTTAATATGTGTGAAATTTTCACTCAAGTCTGAATTTAACGGGTATTTTGTGGTTGTATGATTTTTTGCATTTTAGTTTATTTTCTATTTTCCTTTGTTCTTCAACATGTTGAAGCGTTTTTAAAGCAAACTCATCACATCCATAACCTAGAGTTGTATCTTGAGATATATTAATAAAATTACATGCAGAATCTATGTCAAAAATTAAAGTAATTGTTCCAGTTATCCTAGCTTCAAGAGCTTTTTGAGGGTATATGAAACTATAAGAATAGAATGTTTCAGTTAATTTTCATTAGTTTCCTGAGCACATAAATTAATATTAGAGGCACAGAATATTAATGATAAAACTAAAAGTTTAACATTTGATTTCATTATTCTTTTTTTTATACAAGTTTACTTCTCAATCTTAACTTTCTTTAAAGTCAATAAATTTAAGGCATTAATGCCTAAATCTTTTACTTTACCATTAGTTAAACGAACTACTTGGTCGTAATACAACGGAACAATTGGCGCTTCCTCAATAATTATTTTATCCATTTCTTGGTACAAATGGTATCGAGCAGAATCATTAGTTTCTAATTGCGACATTTCATATAACTTATCAAACTGAAAGTTTTTAAAGTGTGTATAGTTTGGACCGTGAGGCGTAAAGTTTTTACTGTAAAATAATGCTAAATAGTTTTCAGCGTCTGGGTAATCTGCCATCCACGATTTTCTAAAAAAGTTAAGCTTAGAACGAGAAATTAATTCTCTGTGCGTTGTTGGTTGTAAAATCTCTACTTTGGTTTTAATACCAACTTCAATTAATTGGTGTTGAATAAACTCACATAAATCAACATAAGTAGCAGTGGTAAATAAAGTAATTTCTGGTAAGTTTTTACCATTAGGGAAACCAGCAGCATACAATAATTCTTTTGCTTTTTCAGGATTGTAAGAATACCCTTTTACAATACTATCGTTAAAAGAAGGTAATCCTTTTGGAATAAAACCTGCGTTTGCTGGTGTTCCTATTCCTTTTCTAAGGTAAGTCATCATTTGTTTTCGGTTAAAAGCATAGTTAATTGCTTGTCTAACCATTTTTTTCTTTAAAGGGCTGTTGGCAACAATATCTAAATCTTCATCCACTAAAAAACCTAAATACTCCGTATTAAGTTGAGAACTTACTTGTAGGTCATATTTATCTTGGTATTCAGGTTTTAATTTACCTTCAGGAGTAAATAAATTATCTCTATTTTCACCTTCTCGTCCGTTTACAAAATCAAACTCATCACCTAAAAATTTAAAGAACTCAACTTCTCTATCTTTTAAAAAGGTAATAGCAACACCATCAATGTATGGCAAACTAGAACCATCATCATCTTCCTCAAAATAGTTTTCATTTTTTAGGAAAACCATTTTATTTCCTTCATCCCACATTTTAAATTTAAAAGGTCCAGTTCCAATAGGATTATTTCCGTAATCGTTTCTGTAATATTCAACAACTTCATGAGCTACCACAGAACAATATTGCATCGTTAAAATACCTAAGAAAGGAGGGAAGGATTGGCTTAAATGAATTTGAAGTGTAGTGTCATTAAGTGCTACAAATGGCTCAAAATTAAATTCTTCGATAAAATCTAAGTTATTAAAAATCCACGCTCCAGGTGAAGCTACTTTTTCATCAATTATTCTATTAAAGCTATATACAAAGTCTTTAGCTGTTACTTTCCTTCCTTTTCCATTTGGAAATAATTCGTGATCATGAAAAGTAACATCATTTCGTAGGTAAAAAGTGTAAGTTTTTCCGTCTTCAGAAATTTCCCATCTAGAAGCAATTGATGGTTGAATTTTAAGGTTGTCATCCATTTGTACCAAACCATTATATAAATGATTACATGCCCAAATGTTTTCTCTGTTTCTAGATCTTGCAGGGTCTAAAGAAGTAATGCCTGCAGCTTCATTGTATCTAAATATTTTTTTACCATCAATAGCTTTAGCTTTATCGTTTTTACCACAAGAAAATAAAAAGATAGAAAGTAGAAGAGTTAAAGTAGAAAGTAGTCTCATAACATTACAAATTTTGATATGTAATGTTAATTAAAACAATACTGTTTATAAGAAGGATGAATTTCTTCTTATCAACACATTATTGTTTAAACACGTAGTATTTTTGAAGGGTGAAATTGTAAAATATAGCAATAAAAATTGCTGTAATGATTTTAGAAATAGAGTAGGTAACTCCACCAAAATCGGTAAGTAAATAAACAAACAAGGTATTTAGTACTAAACTACCAGCTGAAACTAAGGTGTATTTAACAATTTGATTACTTAGGTTGTTTGATGAGTTTACAAATGCCCAATATCTACAAATTATAAAATTAGTTAAAGCACCACAAAAAGCACCAATAGCTGTTGAGGCAACATACCAAACATTAAATAATTCTGTAAGAATAATTAATACAAAAAAATCGACCATAGTTGCAATAATTGCTGCAACTTGATATCTTAAAAATGATATAATTAATGCTTTTTTCAAATAAATATAATAATAACCTGAAGAACGATGTTAGCATATACTCCAGCTAAAACATCATCAGCCATTACGCCAATTCCTCCAGGTAATTTTTCTAGTTTTCTAATCCCTAATGGTTTAGCGATATCAAAAAAGCGAAATAAAATAAAAGCCAATAATATATTTAAATATGAAAAAGGAATAAAAGCCATTGCTATCCACATGCCAATCACTTCATCCATTACAACTTTCGAGGGGTCTTTTCCCCAATGTTTTTCAAGGTAATTCGTAGAAACAACTCCTAAACCAGTGCAAACAAGAATTAATAATAGATATGATATTGAGTAAGTTGTAAATAACTCTAATTTTTCAATTAACCATAAAATTCCACATGCTACAATTGCTCCAGCGGTACCTGGTGCAAAAGGAGAAAAACCTGCTCCAAAAGCGGTTGCTATTATGGTGTGTATGATTTTCATTTAAAGTAAAGGTAAAAAAAAGCTGCTAAATGTTCGATTTAGCAGCTTTTAGTATCTATTTATTTAGATTAAGCGTTTTGCGTAGCTTCTTCTTCGTAATCTAAACCTAAATGAGTGATTAAATCTTCACCTTGTAAATGACGTAAAGTATTTTTCAATTTCATTTCTTGTTTAAAGATATCGTGTAATGGCTGCATGTTTTTAGTTGGCGTTTGAGGCGCTTTAAAGAAAAACGACAACCATTCTTGAATACCACTCATATTTGCTCTAGAAGCTAAATCTAAAAATATAGCTAAATCTAAAACTAATGGAGCGGCTAAAATTGAATCTCTACATAAGAAATCGACTTTAATTTGCATTTTGTAACCTAACCATCCAAAAATATCTAAGTTATCCCATCCTTCTTTGTTGTCACCATGAGGAGGGTAGTAGTTAATTCTAACTTTGTGGTATAAATCTTTATATAAATCAGGATTTTTTTCTGGTTCTAAAATACTATCTAACACACTAAGTTTAGACATTTCTTTAGTTTTGAAACTTGCAGGATCATCTAAAACTTCACCATCTCTGTTTCCTAAAATATTTGTAGAAAACCAACCAGCAATACCTAAAGAACGAGTTTTTAAACCAGGAGCTAAAATTGTTTTCATTAACGTTTGTCCTGTTTTAAAATCTTTACCACAAATTGGCACACCATTTCTTTTTGCTAAAGCAATTAATGCAGGTATATCAGCAGATAAGTTAGGAGCACCATTTGCATAAGGTACTCCTTCCATAATAGCTGCGTAAGCATAAATCATACTTGAAGGTATGTTCTCATCGTTATTTCTTAAACCTTCTTCTAAGCTTTCAATTGTTTGATGAACAGCACTTTCTTCAATGTAAATTTCAGTAGAACCACACCAAACCATAGCTAAACGATCACAGTTGTTTTCAGTTTTAAAGTTTCTAATGTCTTCTCTTAATTGGTCAGCTAAATCCATTTTAGTAGCGCCTGTTTTGTAGTACGTACCTTCTAATTTAGTAACATATTTTTTATCAAAGACAGCTTTCATTGGTTTAATAGCTTCCAATTCCGGTTTCAATTGTTCTAATAAGTATCTATCTAAAACACCTGCGTGAACAGCAGATTGATAAACGTTATCTTCGAAAATATCCCAACCACCAAAAGCAATTTTGCTAATGTCAGCCAATGGAATAAAGTCTTTAATTAATGGGGTTTTGTTTTCTGTTCTTTTACCAATTCTTATTGTTCCCATTTGAGATGTAGAACCAATTGGTTTAGAAATACCTTTGTTTACTGCGTGAACCCCAGCAATTAAAGTTGTTGCAACTGCACCTAATCCAGGTAATAAGATACCTAATCTACCGTCAGCACTAGCAATGTTTGAACTCATAGTATATTTAATTATTTATAGATAAATTTCTTGAAAATAAGATTGCAAATATATGATTTTGATTGGTTTTTGTTGACCAAATAAAAAGATTTATTAATCGAATAACAAATAATGATTTGGACTTTATTTTTCTATTCGTTCGTATATGTATTTGCCAGATTTAATCTCTTTACCGAATAATTCTACAGCAAAAACTTCAGGTAGTAATTTAGTATGCTCAGCAGTAATAAATACTTTGTCAATATATGCCGGTTTCCCATTTATAGTTGTTGCTACGGTTGGATTACCTTTAGTATCAACAGTAGCAAATAACTTTAGTTTTTTAAGAGCTACAATTGTAAACTCAACAGTATTTGGCCTGTCTTTTAAAAAATCGGCTTTAACTCCAAAACCAAAAGTTTTTTCAACATATTTTAATTCTCTTTTTTGACCTTGTTCTTGGTATCTTCTCCAAAACACATTAATTGGCTCATCTTTATTAATTTGACCTTTACTGTCAATGTTTAAAGTGTAAACTACTGCATTGGTATTGAAGCTTTTTTGAATGTAAAAAAGCATATTTGCATCTTTAGGGGTAGGGTATCCATTAAAAACAGAATCTTCACCAATAATGAATTCTGTAGAATTTTTATACTCTATTTTATTAAAACCGTAAAAAACAGGGATTAAAATTAAAAGAGGAAATAATTTTTTAAGCATCTTTTTTATCTAGTTCAATTTTACAATGTCTTAATCGTTGAATAGCAGTTGTGTTTGCAAAAATTGCAACTACTGTTACAGGTAAAGTAAAAATAGAAATGGTCTCAAATAAAGTAATGGGTGAATCATCTAAATGAATTGAAATGTTCCCAAAAAAGAAATAAGCAATACCACAAAACATTGCACCTGCACCAATTGTTACAACTCTTGCTGGTCTTTGCATCATTCCAACACTACATTCAATACCTAAACCTTCAGCTCTTGCACGAGTGTAGCTAACCATCATAGATCCTACTAAAGCAACAAATCCAAATAATGAACTTAAAAAATAATCGTGAGAGATTAAATAATAACTTATACCTAAAAACATAACTAATTCACTATATCTATCAATTACAGAGTCGTAAAATGCTCCGTAAGTAGTTGACATATTGCCTAATCTAGCAATTCTTCCATCCATCATATCAAATAAACCTGCAATTAAAATTGTAAAACCGCCCCAACCAACATAACTTAATTCGTCTCTTTCTGCAATTTCTGCACCAACAATAAAAATAACAGCAGCTACTATATTTAAAAAGAAACCAAAAGAGGTTACCATATTTGGAGTAACACCTAATTTTATTAATAATTGAATAAATGGGTTGAGAATACTATATATTATTGATTGTGCTTTACTTTCGTTCGCCATAATTAAGGTAAGAGAAATCGTATTTAATTTTTTTCAAATTTAAATAAACTTTTTTTGTTGCTGAGATTTGAATGAAGATGTTATTAGGTAAGTTATGTTAGCAACTCACAATTTTTAAGTTAATCTTAATAAATGATTGAATTAATTTATATTTGCAGCCTTAAAATATTAAGATATGGCTTTAAAATGTGGAATTGTTGGGTTACCCAATGTAGGAAAATCAACTTTATTTAATTGTTTGTCGAATGCAAAAGCTCAGTCAGCAAACTTTCCGTTTTGTACAATTGAACCAAATGTTGGTGTAATTACTGTTCCAGATAATAGATTAGAAGAGTTAGAAAAATTAGTTAAACCAGAAAGAGTCTTACCAACTACAATAGAAATAGTTGATATTGCAGGATTAGTTAAAGGAGCTAGTAAAGGTGAAGGTTTAGGTAATAAGTTTTTGGCAAACATTAGAGAAACAGATGCCATTATTCATGTTGTAAGATGTTTTGATGATGGTAATGTTGTTCATGTTGATGGTTCAGTGAACCCAGTTAGAGATAAAGAAATTATTGATATAGAGTTGCAATTAAAAGATTTAGAAACTGTTGAGAAAAATTTTGAAGGCTTGAAACGTAAAGTGAAAACTGGAGATAAATCAGCAGTTAAAGAAGCAGAATTGTTAGAGCGCATAATTAAAGCATTAGAGTCAGGTAAATCAGCAAGAACTGTTGAGTTAGCAGAAGATGAAAAAGAGATTGTAAAAAAACTTCAATTAATTACAACTAAACCAGTTTTGTATTTATGTAATGTAGATGAAAGTTCAGTAGTTGGAGGAAATAAATATGTCGAGCAGGTAAAAGAGGCTGTTAAAGATGAAAATGCAGAAGTATTAGTAATTGGGGCTCAAATTGAGGCAGATATTGCTGAACTTGAAACTTATGAGGAAAGAAAAGAGTTTTTAACAGATTTAGGTTTAGAGGAAGCGGGTGTAAATAAATTAATTAGAACAGCATATAAGTTGTTAAACTTACAAACTTATTTTACAGCAGGAGTTAAAGAAGTAAGAGCTTGGACAATTAAAGAAGGAATGACAGCACCTCAAGCTGCAGGCGTAATTCATACTGATTTTGAGAAAGGATTTATTAGAGCAGAAGTAATTAAATACAACGATTTTGTAACACTCGGTTCAGAAGCAGCTTGTAAGGATGCTGGTAAAATGGGAGTAGAAGGTAAGGAGTATGTTGTGTCTGATGGAGATATTATGCACTTTAGATTTAATGTATAAAATTTCATAAAACAAATTAAAAAAGGGTTAGACATCGTCTAACCCTTTTTGTTTAAGTAATATTCCTTATTCTATTTGTTAATCAGTAATTTACGAGTCACAGATTTTTCGTTTAAAACAAATTTCACAATATATTGCCCTGCATATAAACTTCTTGTATCAATGTGAGCTATCGTAGTACCTTGATAAATCACTGTTTCTGAAATAAACTTACCAGTTATATCGAATAATTTAACTTTAACATTTTCTTTAACAAGCGAATTTAATTGTATAACTACAAAATCATTTGCAGGATTTGGAAATAAATTAATTTCAACACTATTTAAATCATAATCACTAATACCCGTAGTACTTTCATAAGTAGTTACTGATTCAGTAATATTAGTAACTGTAGTTGCTGATTTAACGCCATAAAAAGTTGGCCCAACAGCATAAGGATATGTTGAATTCCAATTTTCATCAACAGTAGCAAAATAACAATAAGTTCCAGCCGGATATTCAGGGGTTACACAAAATCGACCATTGTGTTCATCTAAATAATCATTTTGACCAGGATGAGAAACAAAAACATAATCTTCCTTAAAATACCCTTCAAAGTAAGTCGAATTTACAACTGGTCCATTTGTTCTTGTTGTGGCTCCAGTTAACTCATATCCAGATTTCATTCTAGTAATTCCTCCTGTTCCATTTGTTTCAGCATATGCATAAGCACCATAAATTGGAAATCCGTCATATGCAAATCCAATTAGAGGAGAGTGTTTAGTGCTATCAATAGCATATAGTCCATCTGCATCATAAGTATTACAAATAGTTGAAACTACATTTAAATCTAATTTAAACGCACTAGGATTTTGATGATGGTGATAATTACCCATTGCTGGATGACCTTTTGAACAATCAAAACCTGCTTTTTCAGCAGGAATAGCATCTCTATTCCAATCCATTACAGCAGTTGGTCCTCCAGGGCAAGGAGAATTTCCTGGTCCACCACATAAAGAACTACTAGAATTATTCCAAGCAACACCATCTCTATTATCAAATAAAGCTGTTCCATTAATAAAAACACCAATATTTCCCATATTTGTAGCGGTAGGCGTACCTGTGTTTTGAACAGGGTTTAATGGGAATTTGAATATTGAATTTTGAGCTGTGGCAAGTGATGGATTACCATCTAAAAATGGACCAGTAACATAAGCTGGAATACCAGTCGCCGAAACATAAACATAGTCAGTTGAATACTGAACTGATTGAACATTTACTAGATCAGCATCGTCTATTGGTATTGAGTTTCCACTAACATAATGTCTACCTGTTACAGTAGTGTTTTGTAACCACGATGTAATTGCTGGGTTGGTTTGTGCTTTTAGTCCTAATTCTAAAATTACAACAGATACAAGTAAGATTAGTTTATTCATAGTTAGATTTTATTTGTTAATTATTTATTTAGACGATGAATAATTAATTATCCTTCGTTTTAGGAAAAAATAAATGATTCGGAAAATCATATTCTTTATTAAATAAGAAGTTTTTGTCTGTTAATGTTAGTAAGAAAGCTGTTAAATCTACTTTCTCATTTGAAGTGAGTTTAATTGGCTCAGAAAGATGTTGCGATAAAGTTTTTGTTTTAATAATGTTATTTGTGTAATGATTTAAAACATCAGAAATAGAATTGTATCTGCCATCATGCATATAAGGAAATGAAAACTCAATATTTCTTAAAGTAGGAACTTTAAATTTTAGTGAGTCAGTTGGATTTTTAGTAATTCCGTACCTTCCTAAATCTTTTAATATTGAATCAATTGCAAGTCCATTATTTTCAAATTGATTATTAGTAAATAAAGGTTCTGTATGACAAGATGAACATTTGTCTTTGTATAGTTTGTATCCATTTTCTTCTTGAAGAGAAAAAGTAGCAGTTTTATTAATTACACTATCGTATTTCGAATTGCACGATATAAGTGTTAGTTCAAATTGAGATATCGCTTTAAGTAAGTTTTCTCCAGTAATTTTACTATTTCCAAAAGCTTTGTAAAATAGATTTGGATAAGTGCTTAATTCTAGTTTTTTAATAACATTATTTAAGTCTTCATCCATTTCCGCAGGATGGCTAATTGGAGCTAAAGCTTGAACATCTAAATGATTTACTGCACCATCCCACATAAATGAATTATGCCAAGCTAAATTCATTAAAGATGGTGAGTTTCGATTGCCAATACTATCATTTATACCATGACTAAGTTTATGATCTACATGAGTAAAAGCTGTGTAAGAAAGATGGCAATTACTGCATGAAATAGAACTGTCTTTTGACAGTATGGGATCATAAAAAAGTTTTCTACCTAAATCAATTCCCTCTTGAGTTAATGGATTTTTATCAAAATCGTAATTAGGAGATGGGAAGTAGTTAGGGTAATTTACCTTAAAGGGTGTTGTATTTGTAGGCAACAACATTGCTAATTCTATGAACGCAAATAAACTTAATATGGCTATGATTTTATTTTTATTCATTTAAATAAAATAGACTCCCTGCGATTTTTGATAATCTTTGAGCTTCTTTGCCTGGAGACATTAATTTGTGTTCTTTTTCTAAATCGATTTGATTTAAAAAATTAGCGATATCGAAATATATAATTGTGTTTTTTTGTTTGTCGATTTTCAATTTTACTTGTTGAACTGTAGAAGGAGAGTAGCCTCCTAAATGAAATTCAAATGGAATGTTTTTGCTTTTTCCTTCTAATTTAAAGTTTATATAACCACTATTCCAAGCCCAATACATACCTTTTGTAGGATCTAAATCTCCTCCCATAACACCAGAAATATTAATTAAACTATCAGTTCCAAGTGAAAAATGGATTTGATCAAATTCTATATCAGGGGGCATTTCAAATTTTAAGTTTAAAGTTGAAGGATTTGAAACATCTATTAAATGGTAGCTATCTTTTTCTTTCCATATTAATTCATCATTTTTAGTAAATGAAAAATTTGTTAGATAGAATTTAAACTTATTAATTATAGTACTTTCTGTATTTTCTTTTTCGAGAATTAAGTTCTGACTATTTAATAAAGGTTGTATTGTAATCGTTAAGTCATTTATATTTTGACTTGCTAAAATATTACAGTATAAAACACTAATAATTAATAGTTTAAATGGTTTCATTTTTACCTTTTAGGTGGCATTTTTTGAGGGGAGAATATCCTAGCTAATTCATTTGTTAATTCATTATAATCTTTTATTTGGTCTGGCTTGCAAAGTTTTTTAATATCCAAAAAATGATTGTAATGTATTTCTTCAAAATTCTTTTGAATGATATTTATTTTTGCTATTAATTCATCTCTTTTGTCTTGATTATTAGAAGAAAGAGAATGGTAAAGACTTTCTTTTGCAACTCTCATTTCTTCTTCCTTGCTTCTAATTGTTTCTCTATGTACAGAAATTAATTCTTCGTACGCTTCGATCTGGCTAGCATCAAAGTGTAATTTCTCTATTACTATCTGTTTTGGCCCTCCCATATTATGTGGTGGGCGAGGCGAATGACCAAGAGTTAAAACAAGTATTAGCGCAATGTTTAATGCAGCTAATGTTACAACTGAAATGATTAATAATTTAGACTTATTCATTGTACAATTGATTTGTAGTGTTAATATCAAAAGCTTCAACTAATTCATTTTGATTAGTAGTTCTCTTTTGTTTTAATTGATTTCGAACTATAAATGCATTACTTGAAATTAATAGAAGTAGCACAACGCTAGCAGCCATTAACTTACTCA
The DNA here is from genome assembly GCF_007993035.1 of Vicingus serpentipes. Classification (NCBI taxonomy): domain Bacteria; kingdom Pseudomonadati; phylum Bacteroidota; class Flavobacteriia; order Flavobacteriales; family Vicingaceae; genus Vicingus; species Vicingus serpentipes. Next base: position 196,177 of record NZ_VOOS01000002.1, on the reverse strand, counting down.
TCGAAATAGAGTTGTTTTTTTCCTCTTTAATTCTAGTTTCAATTTTAGAAAATAGAGTAGCAGATGACTCAACTTTTTGTATGTTTTTTAGTTCTTCAAACATTTCGTTTTCTTCTGTGTTCATAGGTTTAGACGATATTAATTGTTGTATCCTTCGCTTTGTTTAATTTTTTCTTTTAAATTATTTTTTGCTCTAGACAATAAAGATTCGACTGCTTTTACAGACAAGTCCATAACTTCAGCAATTTCTTTTTGTGATAACTCATCAATTATTTTTAAGATTAGAGCTGTTTTTTGATTATCAGGTAATTCGTTTATTAGTTTGAGTAACTTTTCTGTAGCTTCTCGGTTTTCTAGTATTATTCCTGGATGGTTAAAATCGCTATAAGAGTAACTTTCGCTATTGTCGTAAATAGGAATTATAAATCCGAATCTTTTTTTTCTTTTTTTGGCTTTTAAAAAATCTAAACAATGGTTTACAGTAATTCTGTAAATCCATGTTTTTAGAGAGGAGTTACTCTTAAATTCTTCTTGTTTTTTGAATATAGTCACAAAAACATCTTGAGTTACTTCTTCGGCATCCTCAATGTTTTGTAAATAGTTAAGACATAAGTTATAAACTAATCCATTATGCTCGTCGTATATTTCTTCTATGGATAGATTAAGCATTATTTAATGGTTATTATTTCACTCAACTTAGTGGTGTATCTAGGCGACAAGTGTTCTTGTTTCATTTTCCATGTTCGTCCTAAGCCTTGACTAGCTATTTTTATTTTTTGTTGGCCAAAATCATTGTTTAATTTGTCAATAATAAGCATTAATTTTTCGTGTTTTGGATTTGAATTTTGAAAAATCATAAGCTGCTTTTCATGTTGAGGGGTTATTTTTGTTGCTATTACTCCAGCTTTTTTATAGTGATAGTTATCTCTATAAATATGTTTTAATCCTTTAATAGCTAGTTTTGAAATTTCGATACTTGAGTTTGTAGGGAATGGAAGTTGAATTACTATATTTTTATTGTATTGAGGTAAGTTTTTATTGCTATTTGTTCTTAAAAAGATAATTAAAGCGTTACAGTTTGATTTTTGTTTTCGTAGCTTTTCAGCACAGGATACAGCAAAAGTTGAGATACGTTCTTTTATATCATTATAGTTTGTGTAATCTTTTTCAAAAGATCGAGTAGTTGCTATTGATTTTTTGTCTGCGACAACTTCTATCTCAAGGGTTGGTATACCTTCTAAATCTTTTTTTAATTTTAATTCTACTATTGATAGATTTTTTTTAACCCAAGTATCGCTTAATTGAGTAAAATCAAAAGCATTATTAACACCTTTGTATTTGAGTTTTTTTGATAACTGACTTCCTATTCCCCAAACATCTTCGATGGGAAGCCATTTTAACGCTTTTATTCGTTTAAGCTCATTGTCAATTAAATATACATTGTTAGTTTTTTGATTAAATTTTTTAGCTATTTTGTTAGCAACCTTAGCAAGAGCTTTCGTTTTTGCAAAACCAATACTTACAGGTATACCTGTGGACATTGAAACGGTCTCATGAATTTTTTTTCCATAACTATCAAAATCAATATAGTTACATCCTTCAAATTTTAAAAATGCTTCATCAATACTATATATTTCTATTTCAGGAGAGAATGAGGTAAGAATATTCATTACTCTTGAGCTCATATCTCCATAAAGGGCATAATTTGATGAGAAAACATGGATATTGTTTTTTTTAAAAAAATGTTCAAATTCAAAAGCAAGAGCTCCCATTGGGATACCAAGTTTTTTAGCTTCGTTGCTCCTGGCTATTACACATCCATCATTATTTGATAGTACAACAATGGGTTTGTTTTTTAAACTTGGATTAAATACACGCTCGCATGAAGCGTAGAAGTTATTACAATCCACTAAAGCATACATTATACAGATTTAATTATGTAGGTAACAATTCCCCAAATCGTGAAATCGTTATCGGTATCAATTTTTTGGGGTTTATACATTTTATTTGCGGGAATAAGCCAGCAACAATCTTTTTCTAATTTTATTTTTTTGACAGTAAACTCGCCATCAATATAACAAACTGCTATACAGCCACTTTTAGGGCTTAAACTTTTATCAATTACTAATAAGTCTCCATCATTAATTCCTGCATCTATCATAGAAACACCTTTAACACGACCAAAAAATGTAGCTGGTTGATTTTTAATAAGTTCCTTATTTAAGTCAATAGAAATATCCATGAAGTCTTGAGCTGGAGAAGGAAAACCAGCACTAATACCATCATCTATATAGGGAATTTTAATGCTTTTAGATGAAGTTGAATTTTTGTAAATATGATTAATCATTAAATTTTCCATATTTAAAAAAGCTTTAACTGGTCATTAGGTCTACTAAAAAGAGTTAAATCATACTCTGGAAAAGAGCTTTCTTTTAAATGTTTGTTTACGGCTATTTTAAACATGTTTTTAATCATAATAGCTGTTTCGCCATGCAGTTTTAGTCTGTTTTTTCCTTTACTATATAAATTCCCTCCATTAATTTCTTTTATTTGGTTTAACACTTTGCTTGCTTTGTTTGGAAATGTTTTTTGTATCCAGTCTTCAAAAATTTCAGCAATTTCGCCATTTAAGCGAACTGTAGTGTGCCCAATAGATATAGCGCCTAGTTTAGCTACTTTTTCAACAATAGTTGGTATCTCATGACTATTAAGCCCTGGTATTATAGGAGCAACCATAACGCCTGTCGGAATATTGTTTGCAGCTAATAATTCAAGTGTTTCTAGTTTTTTCTCAACTGTTGCTGTTCTTGGTTCTAAAACACTTCTTAGTTTATTGTCAAGAGAAGTGATGCTTAATGCAACATGAACTAAATTAAGTTTTGCTAATTCTACCAAAATATCAATATCTCTTTGTATGAGTGCTTTTTTAGTTAAAATACTTATAGGGTGTTTGTATTTTAAGCAAACCTTTAAAAGTTCTCTTGTTATTTGTAGTTTTCTTTCAATAGGTTGGTAGCAATCTGTATTTCCAGAAAGCATAATTGGGCTAACTACCCAATTCTTATTGTTAAATTGATTTGCTAATAATTTAGGAGCGTCTGGTTTGTATATAATCTTTCGTTCAAAATCTATACCTGCTCCATAACCCCAGTATTGGTGGCTTTCTCTTGCGTAGCAATATATACAACCATGTTCACATCCTTGATAGGGATTCATTGAGTATTGAAAAGGAACATTTGGACTATAAACTTTATTTACAATTTTTTTAGGATTTTCTTTAATGTATTCTGTCTTGGTTTCTTCTAAAAAAGGAACGTCTATTCCCTCAATATGTTCGTTAACATATTGTTGCTTAAAATATCGGTTGTTTACTTTTATCTGACTTCCGCGACCTTTCATGAGTTTAAAATATATTTTGTAATATTAACTATTATATTTAGATTTGCTAACTACAAATGTTAGTTTGTTGAAATTTTAATTAATAATAGGTATGAAAAGTATAGCGAATAATTTACGTCACTTACGATCAATAAAAAACTTAACTCAAGAGCAATTATCTAAAGAGTTAGATGTTTCAAAAGCAAGAATAGGTTCTTATGAAGAAGGTCGTTCAGAGCCACCAATAGCAATGCTAATTTTATTTTCAGATTATTATAAAATTCCAATAGACGCATTGGTTAAAAATGATTTAACACTTTCTGACGATGATTCATTTATTGATATTGGTAACCACCGTGTATTGTTTCCTATTCGAGTAGATGAACATGGTGATAATGTAATAGAGGTTGTTACTCAAGAGGCATCAGCAGGTTATTTAACAGGTTATTCAGACTCTGAATATGTTGCTAATATGCCGATTATGAGTTTAAATTTTTTACCAACAGGAAAACATAGAGCCTTTCCAATAAAAGGCGATTCAATGCATCCTTGGGTAAAAGATGGAGATGTAGTTATAGGAGAATATGTAGAACATCCTAAAATGGTTAGAAATAATTGTTGTTATATTATTTTAACAAAAGATGATGGATTAGTTTATAAGCGAGTTTATACTAACAAATTAGATGAAGGATATTTGGTTCTATCTTCTGATAATAAGTTGTATAAACCTTATCAAGTACATCTTTCAGAGGTTTTGGAGATTTGGGAATTCAAATTGAATTTATGTATTGGACAATATGAAGAGGATGAATTAAATCCTGTAAGTATTTTAAATTTAATGAGAAGTGTAGGTATAGAATTAAAAGAATTAAAAGATAGAGTAAATAAGATAGAAAAAGTGAATTAAAATGTTGATAAACTCCTTGAAAACCTTTCGTTTAAAGCGAAAAAACCTAGCTAAATATTAATAATTTTAAGGGTTGAAAATTAATATCACTTTGGATAAAATATGACTGAAGAACCAAATTACACCGAGGATAATATACGTTCGTTAGATTGGAAAGAGCATATTAGGCTTAGACCAGGTATGTATATTGGAAAGTTAGGAGATGGTGGAGCGTATGATGATGGTATTTATATCATGTTGAAAGAAGTTGTCGATAACTGTATCGATGAGTTTGTGATGGGGCATGGAAAAACCATTGATATTTCTATAAAAGATAAGCAAGTACGAGTTAGAGATTATGGTAGAGGTATTCCTTTAGGTAAAATGATTGACGCCGTAAGTAAAATGAATACGGGGGGGAAGTATGATTCTAAAGCTTTTAAGAAGTCTGTAGGGTTAAATGGAGTTGGTACAAAGGCGGTAAACGCATTATCATCATACTTTAAAGTAGAAGCCATAAGAGATGGTAAAACTAAAAAAGCAGAATTTGAAAGAGGAAATTTAGTTACAGAGCATGATATAGAAGAAACCACTTCAAGAAAAGGAACGAAAGTGACTTTTTTACCAGATGAAGAGATTTTTAAAAATTATCAATTTAGAAGTCAATACATAGAAAAGTTACTTTGGAATTATGCTTTTCTAAATACAGGATTAACCATAAACTTTAATGGAGAGAAGATTTTTTCTGAAGAAGGGTTAAAAGATTTAATAAAACAAAACTTATCCAACGAACCTGTATATCCTATAATTCATTTAAAAGGAGAAGATATTGAGGTTGCTATTACACATACCCAATCATACGGAGAAGAGTATCATTCATTTGTAAATGGGCAGTTTACTCCACAAGGAGGAACGCACCAAGGTGAATTTAGAGCAGCTTACGTAAAGACAATCAGAGAGTTTTTTGGTAAAGATTATGAGGCTAGTGATGTTCGTTCAGGTATAGTTGGTGGAATAAGTGTAAAAGTAATGGAACCCGTTTTTGAATCGCAAACAAAAACAAAATTAGGTTCTACAGAGGTTGGACCTGATGGACCATCAATGCGAGCTTTTATTACTGATTTCTTAAAGAGAGAATTAGATAACTTTTTACATAAAAATCCTGATACGGCTGATGCATTGCAGCGTAGAATAATGCAATCTGAGCGTGAACGTAAGGATATGGCTGGAATTAAAAAACTAGCAAAAAAAAGAGCTAAAGAGGTTTCGTTGCACAATAAAAAGTTGCGTGATTGTAGAGTTCATTTAAACGATGATAAAGACAATGATAATAAACCTGCAACTACTTTATTTATAACAGAGGGAGATTCAGCTTCGGGTTCTATAACAAAATCAAGAAACGTAAATACACAAGCAGTTTTTAGTTTAAAGGGTAAGCCATTAAACTCTTATGGCTTAACAAAGAAAATTGTTTATGAAAACGAAGAATTTAATTTATTGCAAGCAGCTTTAAATATAGAAGAAAGCATAGAGGATTTACGTTACAATAATATCGTAATTGCTACTGATGCCGATGTGGATGGTATGCATATTCGATTGTTGCTTATTACATTCTTTTTGCAGTTTTTTCCAGATGTAATTAAAAACGGGCATTTGTTTGTTTTAGAAACACCTTTATTTAGAGTGAGAGATAAGCAACAAACATTTTATTGTTACTCAGATACTGAAAAGAAAGAAGCAATTGAAAGCTTAAAAGGAAAGCCTGAGATAACTCGATTTAAAGGTCTTGGTGAAATTTCTCCTAATGAGTTTAAATATTTTATTGGAGAGGATATTCGTTTAAGCCCAGTTTTAATTGGACAAGATACGCCAATTCCAAAACTATTAGAGTTTTACATGGGTAAAAATACTCCTGACAGACAAGAGTTTATTATCGAAAATTTAAAAGTAGAAAAAGATTTAGTTGAGGAATCAATTTAAAATAACTATTAGCTAAAATGGCTGAAAACGAAGAAGATAATATAGAAAGAGACGAAGAATTTGAGCAACCAATAGAAGGGGAGCAGCTTGAGAACGTAATTCAAGTTTCGGGCATGTACCAAGAGTGGTTTTTAGATTATGCTTCGTATGTAATTTTAGAACGTGCTGTTCCACATTTACATGATGGTTTAAAACCAGTACAACGTAGAATTTTACATTCTATGAAAGAAATGGATGATGGTCGTTATAATAAAGTGGCGAACATCATTGGTAATACAATGAAGTATCACCCACATGGAGATGCTTCTATTGGTGATGCTTTGGTTCAATTAGGTCAAAAAGATTTATTAATAGATTGTCAAGGTAACTGGGGTAATATATTCACAGGTGATAGAGCAGCGGCGCCTAGATATATTGAAGCTAGATTAACTAAATTTGGTTTAGAGGTAGTTTTTAACCCTAAAACAACTACTTGGTTATCATCTTATGATGGAAGAAATAAAGAGCCAGAAACGTTGCCAGTTAAATTTCCACTTTTATTAGCTCAAGGTGTTGAAGGTATTGCAGTAGGATTGGCTTGTAAAATATTACCACATAATTTTAATGAGTTAATTGATGGTTCTATAGCGATTCTTAAAGGTAAAAAAGTAAATATATATCCCGACTTTATAACAGGAGGTATGGCTGATTTTTCAGCTTACAACGACGGGTTAAGAGGTGGAAGAGTAAAGGTTAGAGCTAGAATAGTTCAAGAAGACAAGAAAACATTAAAAGTAACAGAATTGCCTTTTGGATCAACAACAGATAAGTTGATTGATTCTATTTTAAAAGCAAATAGCAAAGGAAAAATAAAGCTTAAAAAAGTTGAAGACAATACTTCTGATGAAGTAGAGATATTAATTCACCTTCAACCTGGAGAATCACCAGATAAAATGATAGATGCATTATATGCGTTTACAGATTGTGAAGTATCGATATCGCCAAACTCTGGTGTAATTGAAGATGATAAGCCTAAGTTTATTGGCGTAAATGAAATGTTGAGACTTTCAACACATCAAACTGTAGACTTGTTAAAGTTAGAACTTGAGATAAAACTAGCTGAACTTCATGAACAATGGCATTTTTCTTCACTTGAAAAGATTTTTATTGAGAATAAAATATATGTAAAACTTCATGGTTTAGGCTATGAAGAAGCAATAGAATTAACTCACGAATTACTAAAACCTTACATCAAACATTTATTAAAAGAGGTTTCAGATGATGATGTGAAACGTTTGCTTGAAATTAAAATGCGTAGAATCACAAAACATGATTCTGATAAAGCTGAGGATAAGTTATTGAGTCTTGAAGATGAGATAAAACAAGTTAAATATGACTTGGAGCACTTGGTTGATTTCGCAATTAATTATTTTAAAGAAATAAAACGTAAATATGGCGAAGGGCGTGAGCGCAAAACTGAAATTCGTTCTTTTGAAAATATTGATGCAGCGAAAGTTGCTGTAAGTAATGTGAAGCTTTACGTTAATAAAGAAGAAGGTTTTGCAGGCTTTAATTTAAAGCGTGGAGAGGGAGATTTAGTTTGCGATTGTTCTGACATTGATGATATTATTGTGATTCGTGAAGATGGAAATATGATTGTATCTAGAATTTCTCAAAAAGCATTTTTTGGGAAAGGTATTATCCATATTGGAGTATGGAAAAAAGGTGATAAACGAACAATTTATAACCTAATTTATCAAGATGGAAAAGCGGGCGATTCTATGATGAAACGTTTTGCTGTGACCTCTATAACTCGAGATAAAGAATATCCACTAACAAAAGGGACTCCTAATTCAAAGGTACTATGGTTTTCAGCTAATCCTAACGGAGAGGCTGAAACAGTATTAGTTAAATTAAAACCAAAAGCAAATGTTCGTAAACTGAAATTTGAAATTGATTTCTCTGAATTAGCAATAAAAGGTAGAGCAGCAGGAGGGAATAGGGTTACAAAATATGGAATTGCTAAAATTGAACTTAAAGAAAAAGGAGTTTCAACACTTTCAGCACGTAAAATATGGTTTGACGATACTGTTCAGCGATTAAATTCTGATGGAAGAGGTGAATTTTTAGGTGATTTTAAAGCAGAAGACAAGATATTAACCATAATGCAAAGTGGTGATTATCAGTTAACCGGATTCGATTTGTTTACCAAATTCGAAGAGGATATGATTGTGTTGGAGAAATGGAATCCAGAAAAACCTGTTTCAGCTATTTATTTTGATGGAGAGAAACAGCAATATAATGTTAAACGATTTTTAATTGAACCTACAGACAAGAAGACATCATTTATTTCTGAGCATGAGGATTCATACCTAGAGGTAGTTTCTACTGATTGGCTTCCTCAAATACAAATTAATTATTCTAAAGTTAAGGGGGTTGAAAAAGATCCAGATACAATTAATTTAGAAGAGTTTATTGCTATAAAAGGTTTAAAAGCTATAGGAAATAGATTAACTACAAACAAGGTTAAAAATATTGATTTATTAGAACCCTTACCTTACGAAGAACCTTTAAAAAACGAAGAAGTTGAAGAGGATGAGTCTGAAATTGAAGAAGCTACAGCTGAATCTATAGAAGAAGTTGAAGAAATAGTTCAAAATGAGGATGAAGAAACTGAAGAAGATGAAGAAGTTATTGAAATAAAAGAAATATCACCTAAAGAGGACGACAAGAAAATAGATTTATCTCCAAAACAAAAAACAAAATCTAAACCAATTAAGGATGTAGACGATGATGATGTTCAAATGAAGCTATTTTAATGAGTGTAACATTAATTATAATTGTAGTTACTGTTGGTTTGTCGTTAATGGCTAACAATAATAGTGAGTTATATGCTAAAATGTTGTTCAATCCCTATCAAGTTATTCATCGTAAAGAATGGCACAGGATAATAACACATGCATTTGTTCATGATAAAGGAAATATTTTCCATCTAATTTTTAACATGTATGTATTATACTCTTTTGGTAGCGTAGTTGAATCCTTTTTAGAACAAACGGTAGGAAGTTTAGCTTCGTTATTATATCTATTTATCTACTTTGGAGGAGTTATAGCAGCAACTGTACCTTCTATTATTAAACATAAAGATGATTATGGGTATAATTCAGTTGGGGCATCAGGTGCTGTTTCTGCAATATTATTTTCAGCAATAGCATTTATGCCTTTACAAGGAGGTATAGGTATAATTTTCATTCCAATAAGTTTACCTCCTATAGTCTTTGGTGTGTTATATATCGCTTACGAAATGTATATGGATAAACGTGGCGGTACTAATGTCGCTCATGATGCACATATTGGTGGTGCTGCCTTTGGATTTTTATTTACTTTATTGTTTATTCCTAATGTCCTATCTAATTTTTTTAATCAACTATTAGCTTACTTTAATTAATGAGAAAAGTAGTTTTTTTAGATAGAGATGGTGTAATTAACATTGAGCGAGGAGAATATACTTTTGAGATTGAAGATTTTAAACCTGTAGAAGGTTTGTTTGAAGCTTTAAAAGTATTAAAAGAAAAAGGCTTTGAGTTTATTGTAATTACTAATCAGGGAGGTATTTCTAAAGGTATATATAACCATAATGATGTAATTAACGTACACTGTTGTATGCAACAATGGTTTAAAGATGCGAATATCTCTCTTTTGGACATCTATTATTGTCCTCATCATTCTTTTGTAGAAAAATGTATTTGTCGTAAACCAGATTCTTTAATGCTTGAAAAAGCTATTGCAAAATATAATGTTAATATTGAAAAATCATATTTTATAGGTGATAGTAGAAGAGATGAATTGGCAGGACAAAAAGTTGGATTAAAAACAATTAGAGTAACTGCAAACGAAAATCTAAATAATTATATTAACCAAATAAACTAATTTGAAAAACGAAAGCTATATTAATTATAATGGGAAGCTTTTTGCTAGCGATGAGCAAATATTTTCTATTAATAATAGAGCTTTTAAATATGGTGATGCTTTATTCGAAACAATAAGGGTTGTTAATGGTAAATTATGCTTTGTGGAAGATCATTTCAAAAGATTAAAGCAAGGTGTAGAATTATTGAAAATGAAATCTTCAAATATTTCTTTTAATGATGTTAAAGTTCAAATTGAAGAGTTGTTGGTTAAAAACAATATTAAAGAAGGTGGAAGAGTTAGGTTAACTGTTTTTAGAGATGCTGAAGGTTTTTATCAACCAATTAATGAAAAAAAGGCCTATGTAATAGAGGCTAAATCAATTGATAATAATTATTTTGAATTAAACGTTAATGGATTAAAGGTTGATATTTATAGCGAACAAAAAAGGAGTACATCTAAGTTATCAAACATCAAAACAACGAATAGTCTTCAGCAAATATTAGCTGGAATTTATTGTAAAGAAAATGAATTAGATGAATGTTTAATGCTAAACAAGCATGGAAGAATTGCTGAAGCAATGAGTTCTAACGTCTTTTTATACAAGAATAATAATATTTATACTTCATCACTTGAAGAAGGTTGTATTGATGGAGTGATGCGTAAGCAAATTTTAAAAATTGCTGCAAAAATGAATATTAATATTTTTGAAGGAATGGTGAATGGCAGTATGCTATTACAAGCTGATGAATTATTTTTAACAAATGCAGTTAAAGGAATTCAATGGGTTGAATCTTTTAAAGAAAAGCAATACACAAACGAAACTATTCAATTATTAATTAATGAGCTAAACCAGTCAGTTTAGTCTTTTCTTTCAATTAACATTCTTGCAGAAAAGAAAGGCAGAACTCCAGAAGTAAAATCATGTCTGCTAGTTCTAATGTTGTTCCAAACAATAGGCATAATACCAGCATTAATAGAATATTTAGTCTTAATTACAAATTTAAACCCAACTCCTCCAGTTAAAATATTGTAGTTTGTAAAATACATTCCATCAATTAAAAAATAGATATTTTTTGAAAGCTGATTTTGAAATCCAGCATTAATTACATGAAAGAAAAATTCATGTTCTTCATTAATCATTTCTACATTGCTATTTATATAATAAATACCTGTACCAATTGTTAAATTATTTTGATGGTCTCCAATTGTTGCTTGGCAACTAGTGCCAGCAAACAAAACTGTAGTGTCTTTTATGCCAGATGTTAAGTCTCCCAATGAAGCTGTAATTGATATATTAACTGTTTCATTCCTTTTTAAATTTTGCTTAATTGAACCTACTAAGCTGCTAAAAGCTGACATATTTAGACTTAAGGTAGTGTTACTTGTCAATCCATAACTTACTTTAAAAAATAAAATGTCATTACTGGCTAACCTAAAATCTCTTTTTGATAATGTAAAAGCAGTGGGAGTGGTAAAGTAGCTTGTGTAATCGGGGTTTGGTTTGTTGAAAATGGCACTATTAACTTCATTTTTAGTAGATTCCGTAGATTCTAATACATAATCATCTTGTGCAAAACTATATGAAATAATGAAGGAGAATAATACGAGGATAAATCCTTTCAACATTAGTATTTAATTTAAACTTGGGTCAACAGGAAAATTTGAGAGTAAAGCATGTTTATTCCCCATTTTTTTGAGTGTAGTCTGCCACAACTGTTTATTGTTTAAATCTTTAATTGTTAAATCATTAGCGTCAGTAATAATCCATGATTCGTGTTTTACCTCATTGTTTAATTGTAAATAATCCCAACCAGAATAGCCCAAAAAGAATTTTACTTCATGTGGGAAGATTTCATTGTTTTGAATCATGAATTTTAACTGATCAAAATTACCTGTCCACCATAAATTATCAGTAATTTTTTGACTGCCTTGAATGTATTTTCCTTGAGAATGAATGTAAAATAAATTATCAGGACTTACAGGTCCACCCATAAATACAGGAGCTTCAAATTTTGGAAAATCGGCAATAACATCATTAACTGTTAATTCTAATGATTGATTTAAAATAAAACCGAAACAATTTTCTTTATTGTATTCAGTAAGAAGAACAACAGATCGTTTAAAATATGGATCAACCATAAAAGGCTCGGCTAAAAGCAATCTGCCTTTTTTTAATTTAAGCTTATTTAATGATGAAATGGTATAATCAAAAGGGTTAATATCCATAATTGTAGCATTTAGTAATAAATTTAATTAAAATTAGAATAGCATTGAAAAATACTTTCAATTAATTAGCTTTGTTTATTGATTTTACTTGTTTCTTATGGAAGATTTACAGAATTATTTAAACAGTATAAGAAGAGATTTTGCGGATAAATCTTTAACAGAAAGTTCTGCTAATAAAAATCCTTTTTTACAATTTGAAACTTGGTTTGAAGAAGCAGTAAATTCTCAAATATTAGATCCTTACGCCATGTCTATTTCTACAGTAGATGAAACTGGGCAACCATCAACACGAATTGTATATTTAAGATTTATAAGTGAAGAAGGATTAGTTTTTTATACCAATTACACTAGTCATAAAGGGAATGATATTTCAACTAATAATAAGATAGCTGTTAATTTCTTTTGGGGTGAATTGGAAAGACAAATTCGAGTGGAAGGAGTTGTAACAAAAGTTAACGAAGAAATGTCGGATGCTTATTTTGAAAAAAGACCAAGGGAAAGTCAATTGGGAGCATGGGCATCTGATCAAAGTACTGAGATTAAAAATAGAGAAGAATTAGAAGAACGATTGAATTATTTTGCCGATAAATTTAAAGATCAAGTAATTCCTCGTCCACCACACTGGGGAGGCTATATTGTTGTTCCTCATAAATTTGAGTACTGGCAAGGTCGTCCAAGCCGATTACATGACAGGCTGATATATACTAAAAAAAATAACGATTGGAAAATTACGAGGGTAGCACCTTAAGTTATGCTTTGTATTCTTTCGGAGTAAACGCTTTTTATTTTATTTGCTAAACTCAATAATCCTATTAATAAAATTGAGAGAATAGGTAAGGTATATCTTTCTTCAATTCCACGTTGAAAATAGCACAAGTAAAACACATAAATAAAAGTTGCTATATATAATGTGTTTTCGAGTGGTGAATTTCTTTTAAACCATATTAAATTAGCAAGTAAAGCAAGGAAACATAACCCATGCAGGCTAAAAAATAAAAATCTAAAAAACTCCATTATTAAATTACCTCTAAATGTACTTTGAAATATACTCATGGATAAATTAGAGTGAAAAGCCATGACCTTAAATACTTTTAGTGGAGAGATAATGTGATATTGAAACCAAAACTCACTTTTAAATTCTCTAGTAAGTTCCTTAAATTCATTAACTACAATTTCTTCTTCGACAATTTTAAACTTAGGCATAGGTAACCCTTTTTCATAATAAGGCTTTTGAATTAATATTGCTTTTTGATAATCTTTAAACACTTTTGTAAGACGATCTTTACCAAAATGATCAATTACATACTTAGGAAATGCATCTAAAATTTTATTGATGTGATTAATTGAAACATCTCCTTTTATAGCTGCTTGCCAGAATGGTAATGAATAGGAGTGATAATCAGCACCTTCAACACCCCATGATTCGTTAAAATCCCAAAAAGCTGATGATGGTGAGCGATAAAGTGAATTATTGTCTTGTTGGAAAATAGGGTTTAACCCAACATACTCTCCAGTAATTGTGTAATTTCTAATTTGCCAAATCACCATAAAACTTGAGGCAATTGCTCCGAAAACAATGGCTTTTTTAAACCAATGAGCATAACTATAATAAACAAAAACAGGAAGTAATAAACCAAACACACCAAGTACTGGTCGAACAATAAATAAATAAGCAAAAACTAAAGCTGCTAAACCAAACAAAAAGTTTTGTTGTTTTTTATATCGAGCTACGTTGGCATAAACTAGGAAATAAATATAAAATATTAGCAGGGCAGGAGTAATGCCTTCTGAAAGCGTATAATATAAAAAACCCATAGCAAAAGGAGTAATACCATAAATTACAGCAACCATCAACGCAATTTTTTCATTATTCAAAAGGTACATGCATATTTTAAACAAGCAGAAGACTGATAGAGCGAATAAAAGCACTTGGAAAATCTTTAGCAGTAATAAGGCATGATTTTCACTAAGTAATAAGCAGCTGTAGTAAAATATTCCGTAACCTGGTGGACGCTGAAAATAGCTAACATTTCCAGGTATGTTTTCTTTCCAAACGCCAGTTTTGTAGTAATTTTTAGCTGGACTTAAGTAACTCCAATCATCACTTGTTATAACAGTTTCGCCTTCTTGTAATCGATTTTCAGAAAGTGAATTAATATTTAATTCATTAAAGAAAAAAGCACTTATTAACGATACTAAAACAATTAACCATATTGGTTTTATCCAACCCATTAAATTTGTCTGTTATCAATTAGTATCTTTGTTTTAAGTATTCCTGCAACACTTAAGCTATCTGTAATTTCTCCATTCATTACCATTTCATAAGCTTCATTTATGTGAAGCTTTTTTAAGCTCAACACTTCATCTTCATCTGGCTCTGGTTCAAAATATTCAAGATCTTTGACAATATAGATAATTCCAACCTCATCACTTACTGAATTGCTTAAATGCATATCCAACAACTTTCTCCAGCTGTTAGCTTTAATACCTAATTCTTCTAGCAATTCGCGTTTAGCAGATTCAATTGGGTCAACATTATGTTTGCCGCCACCTTCACAAATTTCCCAACTAAATTTGTTTAACGGAAAGCGATGTTGCCCCACTAGCCAGGTGTTATTGTTTTCATCTAAAGGAATAATACCGATGGCAATATTTTTAAAATGAACCACTCCATAAATTCCGTTATTGCCAGCAGCATTTAATACTTTATGCTCGGTAACTTTTATCCAAGCATTGTCATACTCAACATTGCTGCTTATTGTTTTCCAAGGATTTTTTTTAGAATCACTCATAAATTAGCTGCCAAATACTTTTTTCAATAAGTCAGTAACTCTAGCTATTGGATTAGAACGAATGTTTTTTTCTTCTTTTTCTATCATTAAAAATAAGCCATCCATTGCTTTATTTGTTACATAGTCTTCTAAATCAGGATTTTGTTTGTCAATAAAAGGAATCATGTTGTAAGTGTTAATTATTGGATTCCAATACTTTGTTACTTCAACTTGGTCAATAGCGTTTTTAATAATTGGTTGAAATTTAATTTTTAATTCAGCAGATGTTTTGTCTTTTAGGTATTGAGTTGCAGCGTTGTCGTTTCCTTTTAATATTGCAAAGCCATCACTTATTGACATTCCTTTAATAGCATTAATAAAAACTGGTGCAGCTTCTTTAGCAGCAGTTTCTGCAGCTCTATTTAAAGTCATTTCAAATTTTTCAACCTGACTTTCCATTCCTAATGCGATTACTTTGTCTTTTACTTTTTGTGCTTCAGGGGGGAAGGGAATAAATAATGCTGGATTCTTGTAATAACCATCAACTTTAGATAATAAACCAGTTGAATTGTTTGTGCCAACAGTAAGCGCTTCTTTTAAGCCACTAATTACTTCTCCATTTGTTAAAACAGGAGTTCCTGTCATTCCATTTACTTCTTCTAAAACTTGGGTCATTTCAGCACAAGCAAATAATAATGTGCTACTAAAAATAATTGCGAATATTTTTTTCATTATTGAATTTTAAATTTAGCCAAAAATAAGATTTTCAAAAATGATTTTATTTTAATGTTTATCACTTTTCAAAACTTTAAATTTGTGTTATGATTTTAGATATTATTTCAATAGGAGATGAACTGTTAATAGGGCAAACATTAAACACTAATGCCCATTGGATAGCTAAAGAAATGGACGCACTTGGTTTCCGGGTTCGTGAACACATTTCAATTAGTGATGCTAAAGAACATATTGTATATACTTTAGATAATTCATTGTTAAAAGCAGACGTTGTTTTAATTACGGGTGGTTTAGGTCCAACCAACGATGATTTAACCTTACCAGTGCTGAATGAATATTTTGGAGGTGAGCTAGTTGTAAATCAAGATGTTTATAATGATATAGAGCAATTGATTACTAGTAGAGGGTTTGAGATGAATGACAATAATAAGCAACAAGCTTTGGTTTCGAGTAAATGCAAAGTTATTCGAAACAAAAAAGGAACTGCTCCTGGCTTATGGTTTGAAAAAGACAATAAGGTAGTGGTTGCAATGCCTGGAGTTCCTTACGAGATGAAAGGAATGGTTGAAACAATTATCTCTTGGATAAAACAGAAATACACTTTTCCAGAAATTGTGCATCAAATGGTTTTAACCAAAGGGTTACCAGAGTCTAAATTAGCAGAAATACTTACGGATTGGGAAAGTAATTTACCTTCAACTATAAAGTTAGCTTATTTGCCTTCTCCCGGTAGAGTAAAACTAAGATTAACCTCTATTGGACAAAATAGAGCTGAAGTTCAGCAATTAATTGATGAACAAGTAGCCTTATTAACTAATATAATACCTGATAATATTTATTCAGTTGACAATAAAAATTTAGAAGAAATAATAGGAGATTTATTACGACATAATAAACAAACAATGGCTACTGCGGAAAGTTGTACAGGTGGTTATATTGCTCATTTAATTACAAGCATTTCGGGTAGTTCAGATTATTTTAAAGGAGCAATCGTTTCTTATGCTAATGAAGTAAAAATTAATGAATTAAGAGTAAATTCTACCGATATTGATAATTATGGTGCTGTTAGCGAACAGGTAGTGGTGCAAATGGCAAAAGGTGTGCTAACAAAATTAAATGTAGATTATGCTATTGCTACTTCTGGTATTGCAGGGCCAACAGGAGGAACAACTGAAAAACCAGTTGGTACAGTTTGGATAGCTGTTGCCAATAAAAATGAAGTAATGGCTAAAAAGTATTTATTTGGTACTGATCGACAAGTAAATATAGAACGTGCAGCTTTTGCAGGATTAAGTATGTTGTATGATTTATTAAATGACTGACTCTAAATCACTAAACGTATATTCATAAGTTTTACCATCATGCTCATAGGTTTTTAGAGTAGGAGTATTTACTTTAAATTTTACTGGGGTTTTAAATATTGGTCCATCATAACAAAAAGTATGAAATTCACCATTTTCACCACAAGGATCAACATCAGCAGGTAAACTATCTAAAAAAGTTTGGTTGTAATTGTTAGCAATTAAATGAGTTGGTATTTTACTATTGTCAATAGCACAAATGTGTGTTTTAAAATGGTTGTCAATAAAGTATTGAGCCATTTCAGTGGTTTTTATTTTCCATAAAGGGAAAACACCTTCCATTTCAACTTCTGTTAGCTTATCTTCTCTGTATTTTTTTAAGTCTTCTAAAAAGATATCGCCAAAAGCTACTTTTTGAATACCTTCAGCTTTCATTTCTTCTAAAAAAGCACGCATCTTTATTTCATATTCATCGTGCGTTTTTTCTTCAATGTATATTATTTTTAAAGGGATACCAATGGCTTTTGCTTGCTCTTTAATCAATGCTTCTGGTACGCCATGCATCGAAACTCTACCGTTTGGTTTATAAATAGTTGTTAAAAGGTATTTAACTTCATATTGAGCATCAAGTAACAACTTATGTAATGCCATGGAGCTGTCTTTACCACCGCTCCACGACATTATGATTTTTTCTTTAGTCATTATTGTTTTATTCTAGCACCATTACTTGGAAATATTCCAACAGTATATTCTCCTAATTTAGCTCCAGAAGCGTTATACCTATAAAGTGTTCCGTTAGAACCTCCAGCTTGTTCCATTACAAAAAGGTTTCCATTAGATTGATTTACAAAAAAACCGTAATTGGTTTCAGTAATAAAAGATGTAGGAGTAGAAGGAGATGTTGTAGAAGTAGAAAAGATTGCAGAAAAGCCATAAGATCCACCAAAATATAAAGTTGATAAATCAGGACTTATATCCATATTAGAAGGGTGGTCTGTTGCAAAAAGGGTTGTTGAATTAATAACTGTATTTGTTGTAGTGTTTATTTCAAATAATTTAGAAGGATGATGACCAATTACATTCCAGCTAGCATCATATATAACTTGTCCCTTTGCTAGTACCCATATGGTATTTCCATTTCCGTTTACTATAGCAGAAGGATTGTACCCATCTAATAGAATTGTTGTGGCTATAGTATTCGTAGATAGATTAATAACAGATATTGTACTATCTAATCCAAAACCACCGCTATTTGCAACATATAATTTATTATTGTTTATAGCCATTCTTTCTGGTCCTGAACCTACATTGATAGATCCTGAAACAGTATTTGTCGGCAAATCAACAAGAACAACTTCATTGTTTCCCCATGCAGTAATGTATCCAGTATTTCCGTTTGCTACAATATATCTAGGTTGGTTAATACCAGAAATTGTAGCTTGTTGTTCAAATGTACTAGAGTTTACAACTTCAATTTTATTTGAACCATTTACACACATGTAAGTTAATGACCCTATTCTTGATACAGATTGAACGACGTCACCTAAAGGGATATTATTTATTGTTGAAAAAACATTATTCATTACCTCATTAGTTGAAGGATTGTAAAAAGAAACAGAGCCGTTTCCATTACCAAAAGAGCCTTCACTAGAGATTAGTACTCCATTTGTATAATTTAGAGTTCCATTTCCTCCTGCGCTTGAATTAGGAGTTGGATTATCTGTTTTTTTACAAGCGATAAATGAAAACGCTCCTATCGTAATGATTGATGCAAGTAAAATTTGATTTGTTTTTTTCATGTTTATTTATTTTAATAATAGTTTAAATCCGATTTCATAATTCATTTTTGGCATAGGATACCATTGTCTTACTTCATAAACAACATTAAATAGGTTGTTCAGTTTTCCAAAAAATAGTATGTCTGTTTTTTTACCCTTAATATTTTGTTCAATACCTAAGTCACTAATAAAGTATGAAGGTAAAAACTCAAGGTTGTCAGCTCTTGTGAATTGGTAGCCAACATACTGGTTTCCAATATTTAATGAGGTATTTACAAACGAAATTCCTAATAGTGAATTTGCTTGATAGTAAGGAATGTAGATAAGTTGTTTATCTAAAACGGATTCACTTTCGAGATCACTTTTGGCTTTAACTTGAGCATCAGTATAGCTGTAATTTAAATTAGCGATTAGGTTTATTTTTTTACTTAACCTAAATTTTGATTTAAATAAAAATTCAACTCCAATTGTTTCAACTTCTTTAATATTGAAGGGAGTCCATGTTTGCCCTTCAGGTATCCATTGTATTTGGTCGTTTATGTTGTTTTGATAAAAAGAGATGCTACTGTTTATCTCAATTTTTTCTGCTTGTGAATGTAATCCAAGACCTATGTCTTTAGAGTAACCGTGCTCACTTTTTAAATTTAAGTTTCCTCTTGAGTTTCCAGAGCTCCAGTACAAATCATTGAAGTTAGGTGTACGATAATTCTTAGAAAAACTCGCTGTAAGAAATAGGTTTTTATAAAAGAAAAGCTTACTGTTAAAAGCAAATGTGATAGGTTTAAACTCTTCATTATAGTATTCTTCTCTAAAACTGGTGTTTATGGTTAATTTTTTAAATAAAATAAAACTAGGAGCAAGATAAAGAGCTGTTGTGTTGAGTGTAGGAGTGTTATAAAAATTATCAGATAAGCCAACGGTATAGTTATTATTAAAACCAATACTAAGTTGATGAGTGTTTTTAATTTTTATAAAAGCGATAGCTTCTGTTATATTTTTTAAAGAATTATTTTTACTTTCTAAGTCTATTGCTGTGTTGTAGTATTCAGATAGATTGTAAAACGTTCCAGTTCTTGCTTCCCAATTTACTTTTTCTCCTTTTTTATTCCAATTTATAGCCCAACGATACCAATCATCTTTCATGTATTCTTTTTCATTAGCTATTCTTTCAGAAGTAATATTTGGTGGTATTTCTCTGAAATTATTTTGATACCAAAATTGAGAACTAATGATTTGATTTGGTTTGATTTTATAATAAAACTCATGTAGTATTCCTATTCGTTTTATTTCGGCATTATTATAAAACTCACTTGGGTTATTCTTTTTTGCTTTGTTTTCAAATTCAAAATTATTCTTAATAATATGACCGTAAATTCTAATTCTAGAAGCTAATTTCTTTCCTCCATGTCCAATTTCTATGTTTGTTGAATTTAGTCCGAAACTTCCATTTTTATATAAAATTGAACCATAAACTTTATTATTAAATAAAGGAGTGTTGTCAAGATGAATAGTGCCACCAACTGCACCTGAACCAAATGCGGCACTTGACCCTCCATGTTGTATGTTTACTTTATCAACTAAATTACTACTAGATGAAGAAAAGTTAAAACCTCCATTTAAAGGGTCTTGCAAATTAAAACCATTCCATAGCACAGCTGTGTGGTTAGAATTACCTCCTCTCATTGCAACAGAGCTAATTCCTGTTACACCATATGATCGAACTGTTATTGCGCTATTTTTAGAGAGTAGTGTAGATAGGTTAGAAGTATTGTAATTAGCAATAGTTGAACTATCAATTTCTTGATTGTTAACTTTTGAAAGCATTTTATCTAATTTCTCTGAAACAGAGAATTCAGGAAGTAGGTGAGCTGTTGTATCTTGGGAATATATAGAGGTTGTAGTAATTAATGTAATTACTACAGCAAGCATTTTTATTCCATATTTATTGTTCATAGTGATCAATCTAACACTACAAACTTTCTGGTAAATAAAATTATGAAGAAACCTTTAATTGGTCAGCCTCATTGCCTTTCACCCGAAAGCTCAGATTAATAAAATTAAAGGCAGGTCTCCTGACTCACTCCATATTTTTACGCCTTCCCGAGGATTAGTCAGTGGCACATTGTAAAAACTTTAAGAGTTTACAGTTGCGGGTACAGCTTAGGATTTTCACCTAATTCCCTATTAATGTCAATATTATGACAACCAATAATGCTTCAAATTTACAACAATTATTTAGATAATAACTAAGATTTTGTTTAACGTTTAAAACAAGTATTGTTAATAAGTCTGCAAGAGAAAAAATAGAGTACTTAATTAAGAGTCATTGCACCTGTAAAATACATTATTAATACTAAAACACTAATAATAACAGCCAAAACTATCAGTTCAATAAAGAAGTTAAAAAAAAGCTTTGCTATTTTTTTTGAGGGGGTAAACAAAATAGAATTCCAAAATAATATACTTGTGATTAAAATTATAATCCAAATAAGGTTTTCTTGTTTAACTAAGGAAAAGTAAATTAAAATATTCTCGATAATTAAAATTATGATTCCAAAAGTTGATATCAAGTAAACAGTTGAAGCGATGTGTTCGATAAAACTTCTTTTGTATTTTCGATAAGTAAGAAAAGATGAAAGGCTTAATATTGGAAAGAAAACTATAGCAAAAACAAAAGATTCAGAGAAAAAACTATCAGTACTAAAAGTAAGTCCAAACAAAGTTTGACCTAGTAAAAAAGAACTAATTCCAGCAATAGTAATAAAGTAGAATAGCATTTTTCCTGGCTTGTAATAATAATTTCTGTATCCATTCCAGAAATTATTTATTACTATTTTAGGGTGTCTAACTATGCTGTAGATATTTAAAAATACATTTTTTTCAACATCAGTTAGACTGGAAATAAGGTCACTAAATAAATTACTGAAGGTCAACTTTTTTGCTGTATATTTTTGTCCACATTTTTCGCAGAACTTACCTTTTAAGGTGTTATTACAAACTGAACATTTTTTCATGCAGCATTAATTTTACCTAAAAATACAATAAAAATGTAGTATTCTGCTTAATTCTAACTTGCTTAAGGTGGTGTTAGCTAGGAAATACACTTAAAACTTTGAGTAGTGAATTTTCGAATTCGGTATTATTTAAGTTAGTAGTAATGTTATTTTGATTAAAATATTTAATTAAATTTTCTGTTGCCATATTTCCAGTCAAATCATCTTTAGCCATTGGGCAACCACCAAATCCTTTAATTGCACCATCAAATCTTCTGCATCCGTTTTGATAGGCAGCATCAACTTTTTCTAACCAAGTATCTGGAGTCGTGTGAAGATGAGCTCCAATCTCTACATTTGTAAATTCAGGAATAACATTATTAAATAAAGAAGAGATGTTGTCTTTATTTGAAACTCCAATCGTATCTGAAAGCGCTATTATTTCAATACCTAAATCAGCTAATTTTTTAGTCCATTCAATTACAATTTCACTATTCCACTTGTCGCCATAAGGATTACCAAAAGCCATAGATATATAGACCACTAATTTTTTATTGTTGTTTACGCAAAGCGACTGAATTTCTTCAACTCTTGTGAGTGATTCTGAAATGCTTGAATTGGTGTTTCGCTGTTGAAAGGTTTCGGAAATAGAAAAAGGAAAGCCTAAATAATCAATCTCATTAAATTGAATAGCATCATTTGCGCCACGCTGATTAGCAATAATTGCTAATAATTTACTTTTTGTTGATGATAAATCTAATTGAGTTAGTAGATCTGCAGTATCTCGCATTTGAGGTATTGCTTTTGGTGAAACAAAACTCCCAAAATCAATGGTATCGAAACCTACCTTTAATAATTGATTGATGTAATTGGCTTTTGTTTCAGTTGGTATAAAATCATGCAAGCCTTGCATAGCATCTCTAGGGCACTCAATTAGTTTAACCATATTTTTCAATTAAAGCTTTGTTTATGTTTTTGATTAAAGATGGACCTTCGTAAATAAAACCAGTATAAATTTGAACTAAATCAGCACCAGCTTCTATTTTTTCTATAGCATCTTTAGCTGAATGAATTCCTCCAACTCCGATTATAGGGAATGCTTTGTTTGATTTTTCAGCCAAGTATTTTATTACCCTTGTTGAAGTTTGTTTGACTGGTTTGCCGCTCAATCCGCCATTTGCAATTTCTTCGATTCTTTTTTTATCAGTTTTCAGTCCTTCTCTAGATGTTGTTGTATTTGTGGCAATAATTCCATCAATTTGGGTTTGTGCAACAATTTCAATTACTTCATCTAATTGAGAGTCGTTTAAATCTGGAGCAATTTTTAGTAAAATTGGCTTGGGTTTATTTTTGGCTGCATTTATCTTTTTCAATTCACCTAACAAAGAAAGTAGGAAAGGAGTGTCTTGTAGTTTTGTTAAATCCTTCACGTTAGGACAACTAACGTTTACCACAAAATAATCAACATAATCGTGAAGTGTATTGAAGTTGAACATATAGTCTTCTAAGGCTTCTTCATTAGGTGTAGCGGTGTTTTTACCAATGTTTCCACCAATAATGATGTTGGTTTTTCTATTTTTTAAGCGTTTTATAGCATCTTCTGCACCAAGGTTGTTGAATCCCATTCTGTTAATTAAGCCTTCGTCTTCAGGTATTCTAAATAAGCGGGGTTTAGGATTTCCTATTTGTCCTTTTGGAGTAAGTGTTCCTATTTCAATAAATCCAAAACCTAAGTTACTTAATTGATTAAACCAGCGAGCGTCTTTATCGAATCCGGCTGCTAAACCAACTGGATTTTTAAATTTTAAGCCAAATAACTCTCTTTCTAATTTAGGGTTGCTATAATCGAACAATCCTTTTAGTAAAGAATTTCCTCCAGGAATTTTAGATAAAAATGTTAAGCAATCAGTAGCAAAATAATGAGCTTTTTCAGGCTCCATCATAAATAGTAAAGGTTTAATTAACAGCTTATACATATTACCTTAAATTTTATGCAAAAGTAACAATACTTTAATTTTTTTATGGAATTATCGTCTCTATAAATTATCTTTAAGCTGTTTTTATTTATCCTTCTATGATAAAAAGAGAATTATATTCAGCATCTATTACCTTTGATTCCAATCAAATTTTGTTGGTTACATTTAAGGATAAGGTAGATGTTGACTTGGTAGAAATGATTAAGTTGGTTGATGTTTCTCTCGAAATAGTTAATAATACTCCATTTTATTTAATTGTTGATGCTAGAAATATATTAGGCAATATTAACCATGAGGCAAGAGATTATATTACTAAGCATGAAGCTTATAGCAAGTTAAATATTGCTCAAGCTATTATTGTAAATAATATGCCTATTAAAATTTTGGCTAACTTTTATATTAAATTTTATGCTCAACCCAACCCAGTGAGAATGTTTTCTGATTTTGAAGAGGGAAGAGAATGGTTGATGTCTCAGTAAATTATGTAGGTTTTGTCTTAAGCCAAGTTTTAAATCTTAAGGTCACCAATATTTCTTTTGTTTTTTTATAATAATCATGTTGAGCAATTTTGTGATAAACAGTTTTTAAACTCTTTTTTACAACTTTTAAGTTTTTAGTTATCTTTTTTCCAATAAGTTTTTGATAGATTATAAATAGAACGTTAAATACACTTATTATCCATGATGGTGTAAACTCAATTATTTTTCGATCAAAATCGCTATCAATTTCTTTTTCCTTTCTAGTACTTATATGATCTAGTTCTAGCTGGTTTTGATCTTTAAAAATAGGATTAAATACTTTATAAGTTTTATCCAAAATATTTTCTAAAACCTTATCTGTTTTGTTAAGTACTATTTTGCTTGAATTTAAGTTTTTTTCTTCATTTTTTAAACTAGAATAATATTCTCTTGAAGAGGTGTATTGAGTCTTTTGCTGGTAGTTTCTCATGATTAATAGTATTTATTATTACAAATAAACTAGCAATATCAATACGTGTTGTTCCGTTTAAGTTTAAGTTTTTCTTGAATTTAAATTTAAGTTTATATATTTTTGCTTAACTTAAATTTAAGTTTTATATTTAAGTCAATTCTATTTAAGTAATGATTAAACGGTACTCATTTTTAAATCATCCTTTTTATTTTGTGTTAGCCAATGCAAATCAAATGGTTGCGGGTATTGACAAGGTTGTTGCTGTATATTATAATCAAACCCAAAAGCAATTAGAAGTGCTTGAATATACTGATAAGTTAGATTCGCTGACTTTTGATGATGATTATATAAATGATTTAAGAAAAGCGAAAGAAAAGTATAATTGGATAAATCAAAGTCAGGTGCCTTTTGAAACTTCTAAAGTAGATTTTGGGCAATTAACATTTGATGATGAAAAGAATAATTCTGTTTTGGAGTTAAGATTCAAAAATAAGTACGACAATCGATATGATGTGTTGTACCTTTATTTTAAATCGAATATTGGAAATTTTAAACTGTCTAGTATTGATGAAGCTATGGCTGTTGCGGTAAAAGAGGTTATTCAGCGGTTATTGCATCAGCAAATAGAATTGATAATTAAGGATAATGATTTGAATTCGGAGATACATGAAAAAATCTCCGCTTCTTTTAATCATGTTGATTTACAATTAGAGATAGATCGAGTAAAAAAAGAAAAGTTTAATCAGTCTAAGGCTATATATAGTTATATTTTAAATAAGCTTATTCATAAAGAGGCGTTTGAAATGGTGTTATCTAATAATGCTATTGAAAAATTATTGCATTTAAATGTGTCGCTAGAGAGTGTTGAGCAAATTTTATTAGATAGTATAGAGGTTGTAGTAAATAAGCATCGATTTTTTGACTTCTTTGAAATCACTGCAGAAGATATATTTATTAACTCGGCTGTTGAAAGAAAAACAACAACATCAATTAAACAAGAGCAATTACTTAAAACAGTTCAATTTTTAGATAAATATGAGTCTGCTGCAAAACTTTTAATTTCTAAAAACGAAAAAATAACGGGTTTAAATATTGGAGCTTACTGTTCTCCAGAGGTTTCTCCTGCAGCAATTTCAGATGTTTTAAAAAAGCATAGTAAGAAAATAATTGTATTGCTTAATGCTCATCCCGAAAAGTGGCTTACCATTCGTAAGCAATTTAAGCCATTACGAAATATATATGAAAAACAAGCCCAGTCTTATCATGGTTTAATGGGGGCTTAGATTTATTACTTAATAATTTCTTCAAAAGTATTATCAGTATAAAAAATCACAATCTTTTTTATTTGTTTATCACTATTGGTGGTTGGAGTAGGAGTGTGTTCGATTTTAATCTTAGAGTTGTTTGATTTTGGAGGATTCTCTTCTAGTGTTTGTTGTATAACTTCTTTTTTCCCGTTTATAAGCCAATCTGCACTTGTTTTAGGGAAAGCTACTAAAACTTTATTTACAAATTCTAAACTTGGTTTATTTCTGCCAGAAAGCAAATGTGACATACTAGATCTTTGTACGTCAATTTTATCAGCAAAAGCTGATGCTGATAAATTATTTATTTTCATTAAATATTGAATTCTATCAAGTAAATCCATTAGAAAGAAATTGTTTACAAACGTAAATGTTAAATCTATTTACAAATGTAAATATAATGTTTTAGATTTGATGTTTACAAATGTAAAAATATGCAATATCAACACAAAATTGATAAACTTAAGCTTTAAATAAATATTATAAATTACTCATAATCATCATTTTATTTGACAACTGTTTAGATATAGCTCTTTTGTTATGTAAAACTATTGCAATTTGATTACAAATGTAAATTTCAAAATGAAATTACATTTGTTTATAATGGTAAGTGTAGTTTACTTTTGTAATATCATGTGTTTGTGAGGTCTAATTATTTTAAAAATTTTGAGACCAATTATTATTCTTTTTAGTGTGAAAAAATGTAGCGCTGAAATGGGTTAAATATATTTTATTGAATATAAAGTCAGATTAATAATTATTATCCCGAAAACTATTCTACTTTTGCAGGCTTAAAATATTAATATGGAATCGATTAGAAATATTGCAATTATTGCTCACGTTGACCACGGTAAAACAACCTTAGTTGACAAAATTATTGACCAATGTAAAACATTGGATGACAGAGTTGAAAGAACAGAGTTATTATTAGATAACAATGATTTAGAGCGTGAGAGAGGAATTACAATACTTTCTAAAAATGTAAGTGTTACTTATAAAGGTGTAAAAATTAATGTTATTGACACTCCTGGTCACGCCGATTTTGGTGGTGAAGTAGAGCGTGTACTTAAAATGGCTGATGGTGTTTTGCTTTTGGTTGATGCTTTCGAGGGAGCAATGCCGCAAACTCGTTTTGTATTAGGTAAAGCAATTGAATTAGGTTTAAAACCAATTGTTGTAGTAAATAAAGTAGATAAAGAAAACTGTACTCCTGATATCGTTCAAGATTCAGTATTTGACTTAATGTTTAGCCTAGATGCTTCAGAAGAGCAATTAGACTTCGTAACAATTTTTGGTTCATCTAAACAAGGTTGGATGAGTCACGATTATAAAAAACCAACTACAGATATTATTCCTTTATTGGATACTATTTTAGAAGTTATTCCAGAGGCTCCTTATCATGAAGGAACCCCACAAATGCAGATTACTTCTTTAGATTACTCTAAGTTTGTTGGTAGAATTGCTATTGGTAGAATTTTTAGAGGTGATTTAGAAGAAAATAAAGACTACATGCTTTGTAAAAAAGATGGAGTTAAGAAAAAGGTAAGAATTAAAGAGCTTTATGTTTTTGAAGGAATGGGTAAAATTCGTGTTCAAAAAGCAAGAAGTGGAGATATTTGTTCTATCGTAGGTATTGAAGGTTTTGAAATTGGTGATACGCTTGCTGATGTTGAAAACCCAGAAGAATTACCAAGAATTTCAATTGATGAGCCAACAATGAGTATGTTGTTCACAATTAACAACTCTCCTTTTTTTGGTAAAGAAGGTAAGTTTGTTACATCTCGTCACTTAAGAGATAGATTATATCAAGAATTAGAGAAAAACTTAGCTTTAAGAGTTGAGGATACAGATACAGAAGATAAGTTTAATGTTTTTGGTAGAGGTATTCTTCATTTATCGGTTTTAATTGAAACCATGAGAAGAGAAGGATATGAATTACAAGTGGGTAAACCTCAAGTGTTATTTAAAGAAATTGACGGAAAGAAACATGAACCAATGGAAACATTAGTAATTGATGTTCCTGAAGAGTTTTCTGGCAAAGCAATTGAATTAGTAACTCAACGTAAAGGTGATATGTTGATAATGGAACCTAAAGGTGAATTACAACATTTAGAGTTTGATATTCCTTCAAGAGGATTAATTGGATTGAGAAATAATATTTTAACGGCTACTTCTGGAAATGCTGTAATGACACACCGTTTTAGAGAGTACGGTGAGTATAAAGGAGAAATTGCCGAAAGAAATAAAGGTTCATTAATTTCAATGGATGCTGGTCAATCTACTGCCTTTGCTATTAATAGATTACAAGATAGAGGAAGATTCTTTGTTGCTCCTGGAGATGTAATTTACAAAGGACAAGTTGTTGGTGAGCACACTAGAGATAATGACTTAGAAATTAACCTTGTAAAAGGTAAGCAATTAACTAACATGCGTAAGTCAGGAAGTGATGAAGCTGTTAAGATTGCTCCTAAGACGGTATTCTCTTTAGAAGAGGCAATGGAATATATACAAGCCGATGAGTACTTAGAAGTAACTCCAGAAAGCTTAAGAATGAGAAAAATCTAAGATTAGATTTTTAATGATAACAAAAAAAAGGCTCAGTTAATCTGAGCCTTTTTTATTGAGTAATGTTTTTTTTGACTAGAAGTCAACTTTTCCTTTTGCTCGAATACCTAAACCTTTAACTCCAAAGGTAGAACCAATATCTTGGTTATCTAAATAGGTAACACGCTGAAGCAATTCAATTCTTAATATTTTAAAGATGTTAGCAACACCAGCACTAGCTTCGATATAAGGTACAGCGTTTTCAAACTTATATGTAATTGGTACACCATCATCATTTGCAGGAAAACGGAATAAATCTGGGTTTTGTGCAGGATCATTCCTGTCAGTTAGTCTTCCGTATAAAACTTTACAAGAAACAACTTCTCTAAGCTTTAAATGCTTAAATAATGGTATTCTATTAAATATTGCTCCATTAAAGTTGTGTGTTACTTTTAAACTAACATACTCGTCACTCATAAATTCCATAAAGTTCATCATGTTAAACGAAGCTTCTTGTAAAAAGAATGATTGATTGGCTTGAGGCATATTTAAAAGAGGAAAAGGAACTTTTCCGAATATTTTACCACCTTCTAATTCAGTATCAGTAAAGCCAAGTTGAGCTAAGTAAAAACGTTTAAAAATATTACCTGATAGTCTGTAGTATTCAATGTCTCCTTGAATTACATCTTTTAACCCTTGCGTATACCGCAATTGGAAAATAGGGTATTTATTGTAAAGCGGTAGCCTAAAGTTTTTTCCTTGATAAAACTGCTCGTTAGGCGCAAAACGTAAATTAACACTTACATTGTCAGTTTGAATATTATTTGAGTATTGCGTGTTTGCAGTATCACCAGAAGCAAATTCAAGAATACCAACAGGTCGTTGTAATTTATTTTCGTAAACAAAATTGTAAGAAAAACCACTTTGAGACTCATGTATGTAGTCTAGTTTGTACGAATCATAAAACAGCATACGATTAGAGTTACCTCTTCTAAATGATAATAAAAAGTTGTCATCGTTTAAGAATTGTAAATCTTGCCCCGGGAAATTAGTTTCCCGCTGATAAGTAGCTGTAATTTTATGTTGTGGATTGGTGAGGTACTCTTTGTTAAAAGAATAGGTATATGCGAGAAGGTATTTAAACTCTTTATCTTTAAAACCATAAGCTAAATAGGTATCAAAGAACATGTTTTTCTTTAAACCTGGAGTTGTTCTAAATCCACCTCTTAATCGAAATCCTTCAACGTCATTAAAGCTATAAAAAGCGGTAATCGGACCAACTTCTAAGTAAGGTCCAACTTTTTGCCATCCAGAAACTAAAAGCATTGTGATGTCCATAAAACGTCTAAAAGCTTTAATGTTTTGAACACTATCAATCATTACATAAACATCCTTCTCCGATTGAGTAAGTGTGTCTGGACGTGCGGTATCCCAAAATTCATCATCTTTTTCTTTAGCGTCTTCTTCTTTAATAATTTTCTCTACACGGTTATAGGTAGAGTCGGGTTGTGGCTTGTTAAACTCATAATCAGAAAAAGTAACATCTTTTTTACCATAAAAACCTCTACCTTTTCTAGAGAAGTTGTAATCAATTATCAATTTATCTCTAGTTAACATCCAAACGCTATCGTTGTATTGCGTAAATTCTTGTTCTAAACTAAGATCTTTTACAAAGTTGATGTTGATTTGCTTAGGAACTCCAAGGCTAACTTTAATAACGTTGTAAGATGAATCGTTAATAATAAAAAGGTTACCAGTAAAAGCAAAATCTAACTTATTACGAGGAGTAAAGCCAAGGTTTATGCATTCGTGCCCATTTACCTCAGTAGTATCAATAATAAAAAACTTGTAAATAGTTGGAGCCAATGTAGATATTGGACTAGTAAATTGGTTAGATAATAAGTTAATATTATTGTCATAAATATCAATGTCTTGATAGAGCTTATCCATTAAAAAAGACATACCATCTTCATCTACATAACCTTCAAAACCAGTTTGTTTTACGCCAGATTGGTATTCTTTTTCCGACTTAGGATTTTTACGGTAATATACATTACTTGCAGTTTCTCTTAAGTAAATAGGAAGGAAAGGTTTTCCATTAACCTCAGAAGTATCTATGTTATCAATTACAATTTGGAAATGCTTTTTTAACCAACCTTTTTCTAAAAAGTCTTCAGTAATATTGTTAAGGTCAATCTCAATTTTCTCGTATTTTTTATACTCATAAAAATCCAAAGCTTCTTTACGGTTTTGGTCTTTATGGTCAATAACCTGTTTAATTAAATCAACAGCTGGGTTGTCTTTGTTTCTGTATCTTTCCTTTGTGGCTACAATATCTACAGCCTCCATAGTAATTCCAGCAGGATTTAACTTGAAATTGATAGTTTGTGTTTTTCCAGAAGTTACTCTAACGGTATCTGTTTTGTAGCCAATAAATGAAGCTAATAGTTTCGGTTTAGCCCATTGTGTTTCAAGAAAATAATTACCATCAAAATCTGTAGTAGTACCAATATTGGCTCCAACAAAAGTAATGTTAACAAATGGTAAGGGTTCGCCAGTTACTTCGTCTGTTACATTACCTTTAACAATTGTAATGTCTTGAGCCATTGCAAACACTGATGTTAGTGCGAGCAAAAACGAAAGCATTATATGTTTAAATTGTATTGGCAACATTTTTGAAAGATTGCAAAAGTAGCTATTTACACTTTATTTAAAGGGTTTTAAAACTTATATATTATAAACGAATTAATAATTTTATTCACAAAAAAGAAAAAATATGAAGAAGTTGATTTTAACAGTGTTTTCGGTATTTACAATTGGTATTGGATTTTCGCAAAATGATTTAGGTTTTGGTATTGATATGGAAGGGAATATTCCAAAAGGTTTAAATGTAGGTGATAAAGCTCCTGCCTTTGTTTTAAAAGATGTAGATGGTAATGAAGTTAGTTCTGAAAAACTTTTAGCTGAACAAGAAATCGTGGTTATTTTTTACCGTGGCGAATGGTGTCCGGTTTGTACCAAATACCTTAGCAATTTAAACGACTCGTTAAAATACATTACCGATAAAGGCGCTAAAGTTTTGGCAATAGGTCCAGAAACACTAGAAAATTCAGCAAAAACAAAAGAAAAGACTGATGCCGATTTTACAATATTATCTGATTCGGATCAAAAAGTTGCTGTAGCTTACGAAGTGTTATTTGATGTAACTGATAAATACGCCAAGAAGGTAAAAACCTTTTTAAGAACAAGTATTGCTGAAAATAACAACAGTGATAAAGCACAATTACCTGTTCCAGCTACTTTTATTATTGGTAAAGATGGAGTAATTAAGTTTAAGCAGTTTGATTACAACTATAAAAATAGAGCTTCAATAAAAGCAATTATTGATAATTTAAACTAATCTACAACCATAAAGTGGTATAAAGAAAATGGCGAGACAACCTTGAGTTGCTCGCCATTTTTAATTGTACTAAATGATATTCGAAACTATTTCCCTTCCATCATCAATTTTTTAATATATCTCACAGGCGAACTACCATAACTTAAAAATTCTTCGTGGAATTTCTTTAAACTAAATTGGTCGCCTTGTTTTGCTTTAAGTTCCGAACGTAAATCGTAAATCTCTGTAAAACCAGTAAAGTAAGAACACAGCTGAACTTGCGATAACGTAGCACGTTTCCATTTACCATCAGCTTCGGCTTGTTCCTGAAAAGCTTGGTTCATTAATAAGTCCATAGCATCTTCTTTGCTCATATCAAGTGAGTGAACCGAATAATCCAAAATGGTATTGCAAACCACTCTTAAATGCCATTTGCTGTACATCAACCACATTTCTGGTGAGTTGTTGTAACCTTCTTCCAACATCATTAGTTCGGTGTAAACTGCCCAACCTTCAATCATGGCACCATTACCCAATAAGCTTTTAATTAACGATGGCGATTCGTTAGAATAAACCAACTGCGTGTAATGTCCAGGAATAGCTTCGTGAATGTTTAATACTTGCAACACGTAATGGTTGTATTCTCTTAAATAACTTTCTGCTTGCTCGTCGGTGTAATCATCTAAAGGTGTTACATTATAATAAGTATCTGCATCTTTATCGTAAGGACCAGGAGCAGAAACCGATGCTCCAGCACCGCCACCACGCATGTATAATGGTGTTTCACGAACTACCAATGGTTTGTCAGGGTTTTGCGTTAGCAAGTCTTTTTCGTTTACAAAAGCTACCAATTCAGGCAATTGCTTTCTAATTTCTGGAATAAACTCATCACGAGCAACGTGCTTTTTAGAAATCTCTGTAATCAACGCACTCACCATTTTTAGTTTATCTTCTGGTTTTGGTGTAGCAGCCAAATAAGTATTCCAAAGTGTATCGGCAATGGTAATCATTTGCTGATGCAATTCTTCTTTACGTTTTAGGGCTTTGTTGTAAATTTCTTCGGCAGTGTAATCAGAGTTAATGTCTAACTCAAACTTTTTAGCAAACACTTCTTTTCCAATTCTAAAACTTTTAGCCGTACCAGTAGTTTCTAGCATGTCTTTTTTGTTTTCTAAAAAAGCAATGTAATCGTTTAGTGCCGTTTTCGATTCTTCAATGCGAGTCATAAACAACGCTTTTTCATCATCGGTTAGGGTAGAAGCATTTACCGAATCAATTAGGTTTTGCCCAAAACTATACAAACCACCTTTACTTTGCCCAATGGCTAACGTAGTATGCTCTAAAGTTGGCGTAGTAATGTTTTGTTGTGCTTGTTCGTAATAAGCTTTTGTATGTGCTAAACGAGCCAAGATAGCACGCAAACGAACTTCTAACACATCGTATCTGCCATTTAACAAACGAGAAACCGAACCCGCCACACCATAATTAGCAGGATTCCACTCGCC
Source organism: Vicingus serpentipes (assembly GCF_007993035.1). Taxonomy (NCBI): domain Bacteria; kingdom Pseudomonadati; phylum Bacteroidota; class Flavobacteriia; order Flavobacteriales; family Vicingaceae; genus Vicingus; species Vicingus serpentipes. Next base: position 162,600 of record NZ_VOOS01000002.1, on the reverse strand, counting down.
AGATTTAAACTCGCTATCGTACCAAAGGGTAGAAGCCAACTGATTTTCGATTAAGTAATAATCGGTTACGTTGGTGGTGTTTAAGTTTGCCACATCAAAAGCAGCCAACTCAGTTTGTAAAGCTTTAAAAGCGGCTACTGTTTTTTGCTGATTGGCTTCGTTGGGGATAACCACTATGCTATCGTACTCGTGCAAACCTGCATACGAAGCCCAACCTGGGCTAGTTTCCCACAATTTGGCTATAAAATGTTCTTTATAGGTTTCAAACTCCGCATCTTGCGATACTGGTGTTGCTACTTGTTTTTCTTCGTTGTTACCACAAGCCATCATAAAGGCTAGGGGAATAATGTATAGGATGTTTTTCATTGGTTTGTTTTATCTTTTTCGTTTAACGCTGTTCTTGGAAACGTTTTAATGTTTCTTAAAACTGTTGTTAAACGAAGGTAGCTGATTTTTGAATAAAAACAACCGCTTGTTGAAAAGTGTTTAAAAGTTTAATAAGCGTCATTGCGGAAGTAGCGGAGCGGATATCCGCAATCTCAGTTTGTTTTGGGAGATTGCGGGTCAAGCCCGCAATGACGTACTCATTTTTGAGAGATTGTGGGTCAGGCCCGCAATGACGTGTTTATTTTTTGGAAGATTACGGATAAAATTTCATTCTTCAATTTTTCCGCAAAGACGATAGGTTGAAAAAGATTAAGGTTAACACCTGCAATGACTTAAGAATTACTACCTTTGCAGCCGTTAAAAAAACACAAGAATTATGATAGCAGCACACAATGTATCGTTACAATATGGTAAACGAATTTTATTTGATGAAGTAAACATTAAGTTTAACCATGGCGAGTGCTACGGAGTTATTGGTGCCAATGGTGCTGGTAAATCTACCTTTTTAAAAATATTAAGTGGCGAAATAGCACCAAACTCTGGTAACGTAACCATAGAGCCAGGCAAGCGTATGGCGGTTTTAAGCCAAGACCACAACAAATACAACGACCAAACCGTGTTAAATACCATTATGATGGGGCACGAAAAGTTGTGGAAAATAATGCAAGAGAAAGATGCTATTTACATGAAAGAAGATTTTAGCGAAGCTGATGGTATTAAAGCCTCAGAACTAGAGGCTGAATTTGCTGAAATGGATGGTTGGAATGCAGAATCAGACGCAGCTAGTATTTTAAGTGGTTTGGGCATAGGAGAGGAGTTTCATTATACCTTAATGGCTGATATGAATGGTAGCCAGAAAGTAAGAATATTATTAGCGCAAGCTGTTTTTGGTAATCCTGATATTTTAATACTAGATGAGCCTACTAATGATTTGGACATTCATACCATTGGTTGGTTAGAAAACTTTTTATTGGATTTTAAAAACACTGTAATTGTGGTTTCTCACGATAGACACTTTTTAGATACTGTTTGTACGGTAATTGCTGATATCGATTTTAATAAAATTAGCTTGTTTACGGGTAACTATACCTTTTGGTACCAAAGTAGCCAGTTAGCATTGCGTCAAAAACAATCGGCTAACAAAAAAGCTGACGAAAAGAAAAAAGAATTACAAGAGTTTATTGCTCGTTTTAGTGCTAATGCTTCTAAATCGAAACAAGCAACTGGTCGTAAAAAAATGTTGGAGAAAATTAACGTGGAAGACATTAAACCTTCATCACGTCGTTATCCGGCAATTATATTTAACCAAGTGCGTGAGGCTGGAGATCAAATTTTACACATTACTGGTATGAGTAAAGCTGGTTTGTTTTCTGGCTTAGATTTAAATGTAAACAAAGGCGATAAAATTGCTATAGTTTCTAAAAACAGTATGGCGGTTACGGCTTTGTTCGAAATATTAAACGGCAACATGAAAGCCGATAGTGGTGAGTTTAACTACGGACAAACAATACACACCTCTTATTTACCAACCAACAACGATGGTTTCTTTAATGGCGATGATAATCTAATTGATTGGTTACGTCAGTACTCTGAAGAGAAAGACGAGGTTTACATTAGAGGGTTTTTAGGTAAAATGTTGTTTTCTGGTGAGGAAGTTTTCAAAAAATCTGATGTATTATCGGGTGGAGAAAAAGTACGTTGTATGACATCTAGAATGATGTTGGCTGAAGGTAACTTATTAATGTTAGATGAGCCAACCAATCACCTTGATTTAGAGTCGATTACTGCTTTTAATAATTCGCTAATCGATTTTAAAGGAACAATATTGTTTACCTCTCATGACCACGAGTTTACACAAACGGTTGCAAATAGAATAGTGGAGCTTACACCAAATGGTTGTATTGATAAGTTAATGACTTATGATGAGTATTTGGAAAACGAAAAAGTAGCAGAGCAACAAACAAGCTTATATGCTTAAAACCGAAAGCACTATAGATTTAGGAAAACTCACCAAAAAACTTAGAAGAGAAGTTTGGCGAGCAATTACTGATTTTAAGATGCTTGAGAATGGCGACAAAATTATGGTTTGCCTTTCGGGAGGTAAAGACAGTTATACGATGTTGGATGTTATGATGCATTACCAACAAACTTCTGATATAGATTTTGAGATTATTGCAGTAAACATGGACCAGAAACAACCTGGTTTCCCTGAAGAAGTATTGCCAAATTACTTATCAAAACTAGGAGTTCCTTATCAAATTGTTAGTCAAGATACTTATTCTGTGGTAAAAGATAAAACACCCGAAGGAAAATCGACTTGTAGCTTGTGTTCACGTATGCGAAGAGGTAAGTTGTACGCAACTGCTGCCGAATTGGGTTGTAATAAGCTGGCTTTAGGCCATCATCGAGATGATATTATTGAAACCTTTTTGTTGAATGTATTTTTTGGTGGTAAGCTAGAAGCAATGCCTCCTAAATATAGAACCGACGATGAACAATTTGTGGTTATTCGTCCGTTAGCGTATTGCAAAGAAGAAGATATAGAAGTATTTGCAGAGGAAATGCAATATCCAATAATACCATGTAATTTGTGTGGTTCTCAACCTAATTTACAGCGTCAAAACATGAAAAAAATGCTTAAAGATTGGGAGCAAATTTATCCTGATCGCTCTGCGGTAATTTTTAATGCGTTGAAAAATGCATCGCCATCGCACTTACTCGACCCTAAGTTGTTTGATTTTACGGCTATTTAGCAAATAAGCTATCTAAATTATTAAAGGCTTTAAATTCGAGTGCATTTCCACTAGGGTCTAGAAAAAACATGGTAGCTTGTTCTCCAGGCAGTCCTTCAAACCGAATGTAAGGTTTAATAATAAATTCAATATGTTGGTTTTCTAGCTTTTTAGCCAATTGTTTCCAATCTTCCATTGTTAGCACAACACCAAAATGAGGAATAGGTACTGCGTGTTCGTCAACACTATTGCAATAATTTTCTGGTTTATAATTGGGATTTAGATGCGTTACAAACTGATGTCCGTAAAAATTCCAATCTATCCATTGTTTATCGCTACGGCCTTCTTCAAAACCTAAAAAATTACCGTAAAACTCTCGTGCTTTAACTAAATCGTTAACTGGCACAGCCAAATGAAAAGGTCTTAAGTTGCTCATTTATAAATCTTTTAATGTTTCTCCGTTTTCATCGGTAGTTAACACATAACTCATATAATCAAAAAATGGACGCATAGCTTTAAATGTATCACTAGCAACCTTATAAAAATCGGGAGCCATTACTTCTTTATCGGTAAACGATTTAGAAATTAAAAATTGTTTGTATTGTAACAAATCCAACGCAGGGTCTTCTTTATCAAAGCCTTTAGGGCAAGTTTTTAGTTTTTCTCCTTGTAAAGTTCCAAATACGCTTTTAAAGGCTTTGCTATTTATAATGTTTCTCAATTCGTCAGGGTTACTAGAAATGTCTTTTCTAATTTTTAGTAAGTCTGCCGATTCGGGTGACCAAAATCCACCACCAACAAAACAAGCTCCTGGTTGTATGTGAAAGTAATAACCGCCTCTTAATAGTTTGGTAGCTCTTTTAAATCCGCCTCCCCAGTTGGTTTTGTATGGCGATTTATCTTTACTAAAACGTACATCTTTATAAATGCGCATTAGGCTTTTTTTACCAGTAGGAGTTTCTATATTATCATGCTTTTGCATTTCACTTAATACTGCATCGGCAAAGGCTATTGTTTCTTGATGTTGAGTTAAATAAAGGTCTTTGTTTTCGTTAAACCATTCTCTGTTATTGTTCTTTTGAAGTGTTTTTAAAAAGTCAAAATTTGCCTTGGTAATTGCTGCCATATTATTGTTTTGTGTTAAGTTCAACTAAATTAAATAAATTTTGAACGAGAACTAAGTTATTGCGTTAAGATTAAAGTTACTTTTGCCTCATGGCAAAAAAAGATCCCTATCAAGCATTAAGGTTTCGTGAGTTCAACTTGTTTTTAATCATTCGTTTTGCAATGGTTTTTGCTTGGACAATGCAATTTATTGTAATAGAATGGGAAGTTTATAGTCTTACCAAAGACCCATTATCATTAGGTTTAATTGGGTTGATGGAAGTGATTCCTGCAGTTTCCCTAGCCTTATTTGCTGGCCATATAGTTGATCAAAAAGAAAAAAGAGGTTTATTGATGAAATGCTTATTGGCATTTTTTACAATTAGCAGTTTATTGTTTATTGTTTGTTTACCAGAGTTTCAAGAATCTGTAGCAACTAATTTGGTGGTATGGTCTATTTACGGATTGGTGTTTTTAGGAGGAATTGTTCGTTCATTTATAAGTCCAACAATATTCTCTCTATTTTCATTAGTTGTTCCTAAAGAAGCGTATGTAAACGGGGCTACTTGGAGTAGTTCGGTTTGGCAAATCGGTTCTGTTGTTGGGCCTGCTTTTGCTGGGTTCTCTATTTTATGGTTTGGAGTGCATTGGTCTATGTTTGTAATTGTTGGGTTTACCATTTTTGCATTTTTAATGCTTACCCAAATAGAGAAGAAACCAATTTTAAACAAAAAAATAGGAGAGAAGGTTAGTGATAGCTTAAAAGAAGGTTTACGTTTTGTATTTAAAACCAAGGAGGTATTAGGAGCAATTACCTTAGATATGGTTGCTGTTTTATTTGGTGGAGCTGTTGCATTATTACCTGTTTTTGCGCAAGATATTTTAAAAGTTGGACCAACTGGATTTGGTTTTTTAAGAGCAGCGCCAGCAATCGGTTCTTTCTTAACTATTATTACAATTGCTTATTTTCCAATTACAGTAAAAGCTGGAGTTAAGTTATTACTTTCCATTTTTGGATTTGGGCTAAGTATTATTGTTTTTGGATATTCAGAATGGTTTATATTATCATTAATTGCCTTGTTCTTTAGTGGCGTTTTTGATGGTGTTTCTGTTGTTATTCGTCAAACCATATTGCAATTAAAAACACCAGACAACATGAGAGGTAGAGTAGCTTCAGTAAACTCGATGTTTGTTGGCTCATCAAACGAATTAGGAGCTTTTGAAAGTGGATTAACTGCTAAAATAATGGGTTCAGTAAATGCGGTAATATTTGGTGGAGTTATGACCTGTATAATCGTCGCTTCTTCTGGTTTTGTTTTTCCAAAGTTGAGAGATTTAGATTTGTCTAAGTCTGATGAGAATGAATAAAACTATTTAATTACAACTACAGAATCAATAAAAATATCTGTTCTTGGCCATTCTCTTGAATCTGTTTCTACAACTGTAATTTTTGGAACCACATTATACCCACTAATTATTTCTCCAAAAACAGTGTGCTCTCCATCAATATGGGCAGCACCAGGATTTTTAGTGTAGTAATCAATTTGTTTTTGATTGTAAGTGTAATTGTTTTGCATTTCGTAATGCTTCAATAATTCCTTTTTGTATTTCATGCCTTCAACAAAATAAAAAGCATATGGATCGGATCGTTTATCAGGATTACTTAAATAACTTCTGGCTGCACCTAAAGTTCCTCTTTTGTGCGTTCTGTTTCGTTTAATTTCATTAGGTATAGTGTAGCTTCCAATTCCTTTTTTAACTTCAACTTGCTCTTTTCGAGAAGTTCCGCCACCTTGAGCAATAAAATGCTGAACAGCACGAGTAAAAACTGAACCTTTAAAAAATCCTTTTTTAGCTAACATAACAAAGTTTGCTCTGTGCAATGGAGTATCTTTATATAATTTAACTCTTAGCTTTCCGTAAGTAGTGTATATGTCTAATATGGTTTCTGGGTTTTCCTCACCATAAGCTAATAGCTTTTCGGTTACATTATCGTTGTTTATTAAATCTGGTTTTACAATGGGCTCAATATCAGTTTTTTTAGGAGCTACTTTTTGGATTATTTTTTTAATAGGGGCTTTTTTTTGTTCTTCAGAGCAAGCCAACAGTAGAAGTGAGAGCGATAAAATAAGTGTTATTCTTTTTTGCATACCTCAAAAATAGTAAAATCAAAATAGCTAAAAATACATGAGAAAGATTATGTTCTATAAAATCATAATTGCCTAACCTTGCTTTTAAAAAAGAAGATTGTTGCAATGAAATCAATAAATTTAAAACAAGAATTGTTAAACTATTTGTTTATTATTTCGGGGAGTTTTGCCTTGGCTTTTGGAGTTGTTGGGTTTTTATCTCCTAATAAAATTGCTACTGGTGGTACTGCTGGTTTGGCTATCGTTTTTCATTACTTAACTAATTTACCTACAGGTACTTTGTTGGCTTTAATTAATATCCCACTATTGCTAGTTAGTGTTAAATACTTGGGTAAGTATTTTGCTATTAAAACAATTGTGGCCATTATTTTAATAGGTGTTTTTATTGACTTGCTAGCTGAATTTATTGGCTTACCTGCTTTAAGTAATGAACCATTATTAGCAACACTTTATGGAGGAGTAATTATTGGAATAGGCTTAGGGTTAATTTTTAAAGGCGGGGCATCAGCAGGAGGAGGAACTATTATTGCAAAAATTGTTACTTCTAAAACAAATATGAAAACAGGAAATGTAATCTTGTTTTTAGATGTAATTGTTGTTGTGCTAGCAGGTATTGTGTTTAAAAGTGTTGAGTTAGCCTTGTGGAGTATGATAAGTATTTTTGCAGCATCTAAGCTTATTGATACGGTTTTAACGGGGCGTCAAAGTGAAAAAATAGTTCACATTTCATCATCAAAAAACCTTTCTGATTTAAGTACCTTAATTGATGAAGCCTTACACATTTCTGGTACAATTGTTAAAGGAAATGACCTGGCCTTAAATGAGAATAAAGACATCATTTTTATAGTTGTACCTAATAATAGATTAAATACTTTAAAGAATTTAGTTTTTGTTTACGACAACAATGCTAAGATGATTGTAATGGAAGCAACAGAAATGTTAAGTCCAACTAGGAAATAAAAAAAGCCACTTTAAAAGTGGCTTTCATTTTATTAATTTTCGTCTTCTTCAATTTCTTCTTTTATCACCACTTTTGTTTCGACTGACATGTGTTGTTTACCATCTTCACCAATGATAACTGTTTTAGTTGTTCCTGATTTTTCTTTAGCAAATTCAGCAATTTTAGTTTCAGCTTCATCTCCAGTATAAACTTCAGTAGTCGTATTTCCATCAATGGTATTTGTAATGGTTAACGTTTTTACGCCATTTTCTTCTTCAATACTTACTTCTTTACTAACTGATTTCGATTTTTGAGCTTGAGCAAAGGTTTCGTTTGAAATTGCAATTAATGCAAGTATTGCAATTGATAAAGTAATTTTTTTCATAAGATATAGTTTTTTAGATTACAAGGTAAAACTAAAAAATAGTTTGCCTAATTAATGTTACTTGCTGTTAATGTTAGTTAATAAAAGTTAATCTTCTTTTTACAGCTTTTAAAATATTATTTAGAAAGTTAATCATTTAAATTTGTAGATATATTAAAACTTAACATGAATAATAGTAAGGTGATGTTAAAAATCAGGATAAAAGATAAGATAGACCTTTTTACGAAGGAGTTATTTTATTATTTATTTGAAAACGATAAAGTTCAGTTCAAAAAGATAAAACGACTATATGATGAGTTTACAGCTACTTTAAGCATTGCTAATAGTGATGAAATATGGGATCAATTTATTTTACAAATTGAGACTATTAGAACAAAAATAAACTTAGACGCAAAAGCAATTGAAGAAAATGATCCAGCAGCTAAAAGCATAGAAGAAGTTTATTATGCTTACCCTGGATTTTATGCAATTGTTATTTATAGATTAAGCCACGAATTTCACAAATTAAACTTACCTATAGTACCAAGAATTATGTCTGAATATGCGCACAGCAAAACAGGTACAGATATTCATTCTGGGGCACAAATCGGAGATTCTTTTTTTATTGATCACGCTACAGGAACTGTAATTGGTGAAACTGTGATAATTAATAATAATGTTAAAATATATCAAGGAGTAACTTTAGGGGCATTCCATATTTCAAAGAATTTAAAAACCAAAAAGAGACATCCAACAATTGGAGATAATGTTATAATTTACGCAAATGCAACTATCCTTGGAGGAGAAACTATTATTGGAAAAAACTCTACTATAGGTGCAAATGTTTGGATAACAGAATCTATACCAGAAAATTCTTTCGTTTACCACGAATTCAAATCAATAGTAAAACCTAAAAACAAATAAGTATGAAATCAATAATTGACTTAATAGGAAATACTTCGCTAATTGAGGTGTCTCATCTTTATAAGAAAGAAGGGGTTAAAATTTACTTAAAGTTGGAAGGTAATAATCCAGGAGGAAGTGTTAAGGATAGAGCTGCTTTTAATATGATAAAATCTGCTTTAGATAGAGGTGAAATTAAACCTGGAAGCAAATTGGTTGAAGCTACTAGTGGTAATACTGGAATTGCATTGGCATTAATTGCTCAACTTTTAGGTGTTGATATGACTTTGATAATGCCTGAAAACTCAACTGAGGAAAGAATAAAAACAATGAAAGCTTATGGTGCTAAAGTAATTTTAACATCATCTGATTTGGGGATAGAAGGAGCAAGAGATTTAGCTGAAAAAATGGAGAAGGAAGAAGGATATTACATGTTAAATCAATTTGCAAATGAAGATAACTGGAAAGCTCACTATAAAACCACAGGTCCAGAAATATGGAGAGATACGAACCAAGAAGTTACTCACTTTGTATCTGCTATGGGAACAACAGGTACTATAATGGGAGTGTCTACATTTTTAAAAGAAAAAAACAAAAACATACAAATAGTAGGTGTTCAACCAACAGATGGTTCTAAAATTCCGGGGATAAGAAAATGGGAAAAAGAATACCTACCAAAGATTTTTGACTCAACAAAAGTTAATCAAGTTATAGAGGTTTCTGAAGGTGAAGCTAGAGAAACTGCAAGCTTAATGGCAAAGAAAGAAGGTGTTTTTGCTGGAATGAGCAGCGGAGGTGCTTTTTATGCAGCTATGAAGTTAGCATCAACAATAGATAAAGGAGTAATTGTTTCTATAGTTTGTGATCGAGGTGATCGTTATTTGTCTTCAGATTTGTTTGAATAGGGCTTAATTTTGATGATTAAGTCTAATAATGAGGCATAAATAGTATATTTTAAAATGTAAAAACTATCTTTGCAAAAATATTCTAATAACTTAATTACCGAATGGCTAAATCACAACAAACCTACAACAAAAAAGAAAAAGAAAAAAAACGTTTAAAAAAGCGTAAAGATAAATTAGAGAAAAAAGAAGAGCGTAAAGCAAATTCAACAGGAGGAGATTTTGACAGCATGATTGCTTATGTTGATGAAAATGGAATGATTACAGATACTCCACCAGATCCAACAAAAAAGAAAAGAGTAATTAAAGCTGAAAACATTGAAATTGGTGTTCCTAAAAGAGAAGAGGAAGCTGAAGAAGATAAAATTAGACAAGGTAAAGTCTCTTTCTTTGATGGATCTAAAGGGTTCGGTTTTATTTTAGATATGAAATCTCAAGAGAAATTCTTTGTGCATGTTAGTGGATTGATTGATGAAGTTGGTGAAGATGATAAAGTTACTTTTGAATTAGAAAAAGGAATGAAGGGAATGAATGCCGTAAAAGTAAAATTGATGTCTTAATTTATTAAGCCACAAATAGATATTAAAAAGAGATGTAAGCTGCATCTCTTTTTTTATGAAATATATTTAAGGTGAAGTATCAGAAATATATGCCTTACCTTTACAAAAAAAAATAAACGAATGGAATATAGTTTTGAGCAGTTGAATTTATCTAAACATTTGCGCTATGCAATTGAAGATTTGGGCTTTGAAAAACCAACACCCATTCAAGCTGAAGCATTTCCTGTCATCTTATCTGGTAAAGATGTAGTAGGTATTTCTCAGACAGGAACAGGAAAAACATTAGCTTTTATGCTTCCTTTATTGGACGAATTAAAGTTTTCAAAACAAACAACTCCAAGAATTGTCGTTTTAGTACCTACTCGCGAATTGGTAATTCAGTTAGTTGAGCAAATTCAAGAATTCTCTAAATATATGGACTTACGTGTAGTAGGTGTATATGGTGGAGTTAATATGAACCCTCAACGTGAAGCAGTTGCTCAAGGATGTGATATAGTAGTAGGAACACCAGGTAGGTTGTATGATTTAACATTAACTAGAGCTTTACAATTAAAAGCTGTAAAAAAGTTAGTAATTGATGAAGTTGATATTATGCTTGACTTAGGGTTTAGGGTTCAGTTAACTAATATTTTTGAACTCTTGCCAGAAAGAAGGCAAAACATCATGTTTTCGGCAACAATGACAGAAGAAGTTGATGCTTTAATTGATGACTTTTTTATTGCACCACATAAAATAGCAATAGCCTTAAGTGGAACACCTCTTGAAAATATCTCTCAACAATGTTATGCTGTTGAAAATTTTTATACCAAAGTAAATTTATTGGCTCATCTTTTAGAAGATAAAGAGGAGTTTAGAAAGGTATTGGTTTTTACATCAAACAAAAAAACTGCAGATAGGTTATTTAGCAAACTTGAAGAAGATTTCAGTTCTGAGATGAGTATTATTCATTCTAATAAAACTCAAAATTACAGGATAAAATCAATTGAGGCTTTTGATGAAGGAACACATCGGGTATTGATAGCTACCGATATAATTGCCAGAGGGTTAGATTTTGATAAAGTATCGCATGTTATTAATTTCGATACACCAACTTATCCTGAAAACTACATGCACCGAATTGGTAGAACTGGTCGTGCAGAAGAAGAAGGAAAAACTATTCTTTTTTACACAGAGAAAGAAGCTAGTGCTAAATTGGAAATTGAAGATTTGATGGATTATAAAATTCCTCAGATGGATTTTCCTAGTGATGTTGAAATTTCAAAAGATTTATTGCCTGAGGAACAGCCGGATGATTTTGAAGGAAATCATAACCGAAATTTAAAGAAGCGAAATTTAAATCCTGGCTTTCATGAAAAGAAAGAAAAGAATAAGAAAACCAATCAAGGCGGTTCTTATTATAGAGAACTAGCCAAAAAATATAAAAAGCCTAAAACTAAAGGCGATAAAAATTTCAATAGAAGAAATAAGAAAAAATAGTAGTTGAGTTTCGATTATCAATCAATAGACTTACCAGTTAAAGAGGTTATTCCTAATATTCAAAAAGGATTAGCTAATTCTTCTACGCTTATAGTAAAAGCACCTCCAGGAGCAGGAAAAAGTACATTAGTCCCTTTAGCATTACTAAATGATACTTGGCTAAAAGGTCAAAAAATTATAATGCTTGAACCAAGGAGATTGGCAGCAAAAACAATAGCAAACCGAATGGCTGATTTACTAGGAGAAAATGTAGGTGAGACTGTTGGTTACCGTATTCGTTTTGAAAATAGAATTAGTGATAAAACTAAATTAGAAGTTGTTACAGAAGGAATTTTAACCAGAATGATTCATCAAGATAATGGGTTAGAAGGTGTTGGGTTGGTTGTTTTTGATGAGTTTCACGAGCGTAGCATACATGCTGATGTTGCAATGGCTTTATGCAGAGAGGCTCAGGAAGTATTAAGGCCTGACTTAAGAATATTAGTAATGTCGGCAACATTAGATATGCCTGAATTAGCTAAAATGCTAACAGCAGAAGTTGTTGAAAGTAAAGGGAGGCAATACCCTGTAGAAATAAAATATACGGGAGATAGCGACTCTTTTTTACTACCTGAATTAGCTGCAAGAGCAATTAAAAATGCTTTGACTGAACAAAAAGGGGATGTATTGGTTTTTTTACCTGGGCAAGGAGAGATTAAAAAATGTGAGCAGATTTTAAAACAAAGTTTAAGTGGAGTTATGATTCACCCGCTTTATGGACAATTACCTCCATACCAACAAATGGCAGCCATTATGCCAAACAAAGAAGGTAAAAGAAAAGTAGTTTTAGCTACCAATATTGCAGAAACTAGTTTAACTATAGAAGGAATTAAAATTGTGATTGACTCCGGTTTTGAACGAGTTGCTAAATTCAATCCTAATTCTGGTTTATCAAGATTGGAAACGGTACAAATTTCAAAAGATTCAGCCGACCAACGTGCTGGTAGAGCAGGAAGATTAAGTGAAGGAACTTGTTATAGAATGTGGACTACAGCAACTCAATCTCGATTAGATGAGCATGGAATACCTGAAATTGAACAAGCTGATTTAAGTTCTTTGGTTTTAGATATGGCTCAATGGGGAATAAGTGATCCGCAACAGCTAACATGGTTATCACCTCCTCCAAAAGGACATGTCGCTAAAGCATCTGATTTGCTTCATGAATTAGAGGCTTTAGAAGAGGGGAGAATTACACAGCATGGAAAGCAGCTTCATAACTTACCAACTCACCCAAGGATTGCACAAATGTTAGTTAAAGCACAAGAAAACAATCAATTAGCTTTAGCTACAGATATAGCTGCAATATTAGAAGAACGAGATCCTTTGCCAAAAGAATCAGGTATAGACATCAATTTAAGAATTGAAGCTTTAAGAAGATTTAGAAGAGATAAAATAGGTGGAAAACAATTTTCAAGAATAGAAAAGATTGCTAATCAATACCGACAATTATTTAAAATCGAAGCAAATAATAACTCTATTGACGATTTTGAGACAGGTTTATTATTAGCTTATGCTTATCCGGAAAGAATTGCATGCGCTCGACCTGGAAATAATGGGCAATTCCAAATGGCAAATGGAAGATTGGCTTCTGCTGGTCATAAGGATGATTTAGCACACGAACCCTGGTTGGCTATTGCTAATGTAAATGATAAGTCTGGAATGGGTAAAATATTTATGGCTTCACCTATCGACCCTAAAGATTTAGTAAGTTTAGTAAAGACTAAAGAAGTTATAACTTGGGATACTCGCTTAGGTGGATTAATAGCAAGTAAAGATTTAAGAATAGGAAGTATTATTTTAAAAAGTACGCCTTTAGCAGCACCGGATGAAAGTCAGTTAATAAAAGCTATTACAGAAGCCATAAAAAAAGAAGGCAAAACATTATTAAATTGGGATGAAGACATTGAGCAATGGCAAAATAGAATATTATCGCTTAGTCAATGGGATAAATCTGAACAATGGCCAGATGTTTCTGTAGAGAAATTATTAGAAAACAATGAAGTTTGGTTAAGTCCCTATTTAAATAAAGTTAAAAAACCAGAAGATTTAAAGAAAATTAATCTAAAAGAAGTTTTGCAATATAGTTTAGATCAAAAATTACAAGAAAAGCTAAATTTATTAGCTCCTTCAAAAGTTGAAGTTCCTAGTGGTTCTATGATAAAGTTAAATTATCAAGCAAATGCTTCTGCACCTGTGTTAGCTGTTCGTTTGCAAGAGTGCTTTGGATTAACTGAAACACCTACAGTTAATAATGGTAAAACAAGTGTTTTGATGCATTTGTTGTCACCCGGATTTAAAATTGTGCAAATTACAAGCGATTTAAAGAGCTTTTGGAAAACTGGTTACTTTGATGTTAGAAAAGATCTTAGAATGAAGTATAAAAGACATTATTGGCCTGAAAATCCATTAGAGGTAGAAGCTATTAAAGGTTCAAGAAAAAGAAATAACAATTAAGAAATATGAGTAAAAATAAAGTATCTATTGCAAGTGTATTCAAAACTATTATTTGGCCACGTAAAAAATTACTTTTTGTAGGGTTATTACTTATTGTAATAAGTCGTTTGGCAAGTTTGGTATTGCCTGGAGCATCAAAGTACTTAATGGATGACGTAATTGTAAACAAAGATTTTGATAAACTCTACACCATTATTTTATGGGTTGCAGGCGCAATTGTGGTTCAGGCTATTACTTCATTTGCTTTAACTCGGTTACTAAGTGTTGAAGCACAACATTTAATAGCTCAATTAAGAGTTAAAGTTCAGCAAAAGGTATTGAGCTTGCCAATTAACTTCTTTGATAATAGTAAATCTGGTGAATTAGTTTCTCGAATTATGAGTGATGTAGAAGGAGTGAGAAATTTAGTAGGAACAGGATTGGTTCAATTAGTTGGAGGGTCATTAACTTCTATTATTTCACTTATTTTATTAATTAAAATAAGTCCAATGATGACGGCTTACGTGCTAATTCCTGTAGCTATTTTTGGTTTTGTAGCTATGAAAGCTTTTGGTTTTATTCGTCCAATATTTAGAGAGCGTGGTAAAATAAATGCAGAAGTTACAGGCCGATTAACGGAAACATTAAACGGTGTAAGAGTTGTAAAGGGCTTTAATGCAGAACAACAAGAAATTAAAGCCTTTGAAACAGGAGTGAATAAATTGTATAACAATGTAAAAACCAGTTTAACATCTACTGCAATTGTAACTAGTTCAGCTACTTTATTGCTAGGTTTAGCTTCTGCTGGAATTATGGGGATAGGTGGTTATATGATTATGAATGATGAATTAACTTTTGGAGACTTTTTAGCATTTACCTTGTATTTAGGATTTATGATTGCTCCAATAGTACAAATGAGCAATATTGGTAGTCAGTTAACAGAAGGCTTTGCAGGATTGGATAGAACGGAAGAAATTATGAATATGGAATCTGAACATGATTTAGCGCAACGTGTCCATGAGTTAAAAGACTTGAAAGGAGATATTAAATTTGAGAATGTTTCTTTTGCTTACGAAGAAGATAAAGAGGTAATTAAAAATATTTCTATAGACGCGCCTCAAGGTTCAGTAACAGCTTTGGTTGGCTCTTCTGGTTCGGGCAAAAGTACTATTGCAAGCTTAGTTTCCTCTTTTTTAATTCCAGATTCAGGAAAAATTACAATAGATGGACATGATTTAGCTACAGCTACTTTAAATAGTTACAGACAACATTTGGGAGTGGTGTTGCAAGACGACTTTTTATTTGAAGGAACTATCCGAGAGAATATAACTTTTCCAAGACCAAATTCTACTGAGGAAGCAATACAGGAAGCTGTAAAAGTTGCTTATGTAAATGAATTTACAGACCGTTTTGAGTTAGGTTTAGAAACCGTAATTGGAGAAAGAGGTGTTAAACTTTCTGGTGGGCAACGCCAACGTATTGCTATTGCTAGAGCTGTTTTAGCAAATCCAAAAATATTAATATTAGATGAAGCGACTTCTAATTTAGATACCGAAAGTGAAGCATTAATTCAAGAGAGCTTGTCTAAATTAATGGAGGGTAGAACCACTTTTGTAATTGCTCACCGATTAAGTACTATTCGTAAAGCTGACCAAATTTTGGTTGTTGAAAATGGCGAGATTAAAGAGAAAGGAAATCATAATGAGTTGATAAAGTTGAAAGGTAGATACCATGAGCTATTTACTTATCAAGCAAGGATTTAATGAATAAAAAGTTTGAAGAAATAGTTGAGAAGTTATTTAATGCTTCATCAATAAAAGAACTTGAAGTTGTACAATCGCTTTGGAGTGGTTATGGTAAACTTTCAAGACTTGAATTAATAGGTAGTCAAACTAAAACGGTAATTGCTAAAAACATTATTCTTCCAATTCAAGCTAACCACCCTCGTGGATGGAATACAAATAACTCACATCAACGAAAAGTAAAATCTTATAAAGTAGAATCCTATTGGTATACTAATTATGCAAACAACAGCAATGAAGATTGTCGTATTGCAAAGCACTATTATTCTGCTGAAGAAAACAATGAACTGCTCATCCTTTTAGAGGACTTAGATGCTTCTGGATTTCCTATCAGAAAGTCAAGTTTAAACAAAAATGAAATAAAGATTTGTTTAAAGTGGCTGGCTAATTTTCATGCCATATTTATGAATACAAAACCAACTAATTTATGGGAGGTTGGAACGTATTGGAATTTAGCAACTCGTCCAGATGAGTTAGAGGTGATGAAGAATATTGAACTAAAAGAAGCAGCGCATTTAATTGATGAAAAATTAAACAGCTGTAAGTTTCAAACCTTTGTTCATGGCGATGCTAAAGTTGCCAACTTTTGTTTTAGTAAAGATTTGAAGTATGTTGCAGTAGTTGATTTTCAGTATGTAGGTGGTGGTTGCGGAATAAAAGATGTCATCTATTTAATGGGAAGTTGTTTAAGTGATGATGAGTGTGAAAAACATGAATCTGAATTACTTGATTTCTATTTTAAAGAATTAAAACAAGCTTTACTAAAAAATAATAGCTCAATAAATTTTAGTGAACTAGAAAAGGAATGGAGGTATTTATATCCAATTGCTTGGACTGATTTTACACGGTTTTTGTTAGGTTGGATGCCAACTCACCAGAAATTAAACCGTTATAGTTATCAATTACTAACTAAAACGCTTGAGTTAATTTAGTTTTTCTTCTAAATCGAACAGAGTACACAATTAATCCTAATAAAATAAGGCTTGCCCCAAAGTATTCTCTATCAGTAAATCCTTCAGCTAAAACAAAGTAATTGGTAATTGAAGCAAAAAGAGGTTCTAAAGAAAATATTAAAGCCGTATAAACCGTGCTGACATATTTTTGAGCCCAAACAGTTACAAAAAAGCAAAATGTTGTACCTAAAATACCTAGATACAAAACATTAAATATTGCTTCTTGTTTTAATAAAATTGGAGGGAAATTTTGAAAAGATTGGCTGATAATTAATCCGATAAGTGAAGCTAAAAATGCAAAGAAAAATTGGTAAAATATTAATCCCATAAAATCGACCTTACGCACATAATGACCAGATAAAACAAGATGAAAAGCACAAATAATTGCTGCTACAAAAGTAATTATGTCTCCAATATTAATTTCTCCAAAAGTTGATTTTATAGTTAAATAAAATAACCCAACAGTCACAATAGAAATTGAGACAACTTGCTTCTTGGTAAACTTTTGCCATCCTAAAAAATACATTAAAATAGGAGCCATAATTACAGCTGAACAACTAATAAAAGCACTATGGTTTGATGAAGTGAAAATTAAGCCTGTTGTTTGAATTACATAAATTGCTCCCAATAATACTCCTAAAATAAAGCCATATATAAGTGAAGTTTTATTAAGAAAAGGTTTGTAATCTTTTTTTAAAAATAGATAAACTCCTAAAATTAAAACGGCAATTAAGTTTCTTAAAATAGAGAGTAAATAGGGGTCAATTATAGTTGAAGCTCCTTTAACAATACTAAAGGTTGTACCCCATATTAAACAGCATAAAAATATGGCTCCAATGGGTAAAAAATTCGTATGTTTTTTAAGCAATTCCATTTTGCTGCGAAAGTAAACATATCCGGATTTGATTTATCATTAAATAAAAAATATAATTATAAAGAAGGATATAGTTTTTTGTGTCGTCTAAATAATTATAAATAAAAATAATTATGAAAAAAACTTTGTTAAAGGGACTGTTGATTGGCTTAATATCAATTTCTTCCAATTTAAAAGCACAAGATTTATATGATCTAGATAATGTAACTTCAATTGAATTAACTTTTTGGGATGCAAATTGGAATTCAACTTTAGATACTTATTACAATAATGATCTTGGTGAACGACTATTAGCAACAGCAATTATAAATGGAATTACGTTTGACAGTGTAGGTGTAAAATATAAGGGAAACAGTACTTATAGTTCATCAAATTTTAAAAACCCTCTAAATATTGATTTAGAATATACCATTAAACAAGATTATGATGGATTTACAACATTAAAATTGTCCAATATAGGTAAAGATCCATCTTATGTTAGAGAAGTCTTATCATATAAGATAGGAAGACAATATATGGATATGCCTTTGTCCAATTTTGCTACAGTTACAATAAATGGAACTTATTATGGTGTTTATAGTAGTTCAGAATCTATTAACAGTGATTATCAAAAAAGATATGTACATGCAGGTAAAAATAATACTCGTTTTAAATGTAATCCTCCAGCAGGGGCAGGACCAGGTGTGACAACATTACCTACATTAGAATATTTAGGAACAGATAGTAGTTTGTATTATGATAGCTATGAATTAAAATCTGATTTTGGTTGGGCTGAAATGCCAACTTTTACTAATAACCTACTAAATAATACTTCAAATTTAGAATCCTTTCTTGATTTAGATCGAGCAATTTGGATGTTAGCTTTTGATAATGTAATGGTAAACTTAGATAGTTATATTGGTGCATTTCAACAAAACTATTACTTAATAAAAGATGATAACGATAGAATGCTTCCAATAATTTGGGATTTAAATGAAAGCATAGGTGGATTTACAATGATTTCTAGCGGAGTTGGTCCTGGAGGAGGAGGTGTTACTTCTTTAACTCAAATGGATATGTTTTTAAGAGATGGTGATACTCAATTCCCACTAGTAAAAGCTATTCTTGATAATCCATCTTACAAAAAAATGTATGTTGCGCATGTTAAGACTATAGTTGAAGAAAACATAACAACTAACAACTATTTTACAGATGGGCAAGCACTGCAAGCATTGATTGATGTTGATGTTCAAAATGAACCATCTCCATTTTATAGTTATTCTTACTTTAATACAAATCTTACTTCGGCTGTTGGAACAGGGCCAAATGCTAAATATGGTATTTCTCAAATTTTAGATGGGAGAAAAAGCTATTTACAAGGATTAACGACATACAATTATGTTGCACCAACAATCTCAAACATAACTACACCAGCTACAGTAAATGGAAATTCAACAATAACAATTACTGCAGAAGTTAATAATACGCCAACTTATGTTTATTTAGGATACAGATTAACAAATCCTGATGTTTTTCAAAAGGTAGAAATGTTTGATGATGGAGCTCACAATGATGGTGCTGCTGGTGATGGTGTTTTTGGAGCAGATATTACAATTGGAGCGTCAGAAGTTGAATACTATATTTATGCAGAAAATAGTCAAGCAGGAATGTTTTCTCCAGAAAGAGCTGAGTTTGAATTTTATACTTTAGCGGTAGGTTCTGATGTTGTAATAAATGAATTATCCGCTTCAAATGCTACAATTCATGCAGATGATAATGGAGAGTTTGATGATTGGATTGAGTTTTTTAACAATACAACATCAAGTATTGATATTAGTGGTTATTATTTATCAGATGATGCATCTAATTTGACACAATGGACTTTCCCTACAGGAACAGTAATTAGTGCAAATGATTATCTAATTGTTTGGGCTGATAAAGACACTTTACAAACAGGATTACATGCTAATTTTAAATTATCGGGGAGTGGAGAATCTCTTTATTTATCTGATGCTACTGGGAATGTGATAGATGAAATTTCATTCTCAACTCAAACAACTGACGTAACTTATGGTCGATTTCCAAATGGAACAGGTCCTTTTACACAAATGAATCCAACCTTTAGTTCTTTTAATAACAATAATCCGATAGGGATAATTGAAAATGAAGTTATGAAAAATGATTTTGAAATATACCCTAATCCAACAAATGATATTTTAAATATTGTTTTTGAAAATAACGAAGATACTGAATTTGAAATATACAATTTATTAGGAACAAAAGTTTATACTTCAAAATCTATAAGTCAACAATATCAAATTAATATTGCAACATGGGGTAAAGGTATTTACCTAGTTAAAACAAAAACTAAAGTTGGAAAGGTAATGGTTAATTAAACTTAACTTTTAGTTAGTAATAAAAAAGACGCACAATTGAGTGCGTCTTTTTTATTTTATGATAAATATTTTATCAAAAGTTTGATTGTAAACCGTTTTTGGTTTCTTCAAAAAGTATAATCGATATTCACTAATATCTTTTTGTAAGAAATGATCTTCAAATAATTGTTCTTCTTTTTTCTTAAAATAATTACCTCTTCCTACAAACTTTAATTTCTCAAAAGTAACTACGTATTCTTTTTCTTTAGCTAGATAAACAATTGAAACATCTCCTTTAAAATCGTTATCGTTCACAATTTTATGAACTCCAGCAACACCCGTAATTTTAGGGTTTGTAGCATGTGGTTTTAAAACTGCAAAAATTTGATCGTTTATTATTTTGAATTCGTTAAACAATTCAGAATCTTCAAAATATTTAAACACTTGCTCTTTAGTTTTATCTGTTTTATAAGCTTTACTCCAGCTAATTTTACTGTCTGCTAAATAAAAGTTTTCATCTTGAGCTTGACTAAGTAACGATAACGTTAAAAATAATAGGGTAGACGTTAAAATAAATTTCATAATGTGAGTTTGAATATAAACGAAGTTAACAAAAAAACTTCTTGTTCAAATTTTAGATAGTATATCTAAGAATATCTCTAAATTCGCAAAATTGAACAATCAACAGACCTGAAAAGGCAAAATAATATCTATGAAAAGTTCATTTTTTAAGCTATTAGCAAAACTAAACAAAGCTTTGCTGCCTAGTTTTACTAAACAACGTCTTGATTTAAGTAAAGCATCTAAAATTCAACTTGCTATTTTTGGATGGAGACTTTATGTTACAAAAAGAGCTTTAGATTAATTTTTCTTTAAAATATAAAATATGATTTCAGTTGACGGGCTATGCGTAGAATTTAGTGGAGATACTTTATTTAAAGATGTTTCTTTTGTTGTAAATGAAACAGATAAAATTGCCTTAATGGGTAAGAATGGTGCTGGAAAATCTACAATGATGAAAATTATTGCTGGAGAACAAACCCCTACAAAAGGTAAAGTAAATTGTCCAAAAGATGCAGTAATTGCTTATTTGCCTCAGCATTTATTAACAGAGGATAATTGTACTGTTTTTGAGGAAGCTTCCAAAGCCTTTAAGCACATTTTTAAAATGCGCGACGAGATGGATGAATTGAACAAGCAACTTGAAACCAGAACCGATTATGAGTCTGATGAATATATGTCGCTTATTGAAAAAGTAAGTGACTTAGGAGAAAAGTATTATGCCATTGAAGATATAAATTACGATGCTGAAGTTGAAAAAGCTTTACAAGGATTAGGTTTTAAACGTGAAGATTTTCAAAGACAAACTAAAGAATTTAGTGGGGGTTGGAGAATGAGAATTGAATTAGCAAAAATACTTCTTCAAAAACCTGACTTAATACTTTTAGATGAGCCAACTAACCATATTGATATTGAATCAGTTATATGGCTTGAACAATTTTTAATTAATAAAGCAAAAGCTGTAATTGTAATCTCTCACGATAGAGCATTTATAGATAATATAACTAATAGAACAATTGAAGTAACAATGGGTAGAATTTATGATTATAAAGCAAATTATAGCCATTATTTACAATTGAGAGAAGATAGAAGAGCTCATCAAATTAAAGCTTACGAAGAACAGCAAAAAATGATTGCTGAAAACATGGCTTTTATTGAGCGTTTTAAAGGAACCTACTCAAAAACTAATCAAGTAAACTCTAGAGAAAGGATGCTGGAGAAATTGGAGATTATAAAGGTTGATGAAATAGATACTTCAGCTTTAAGATTAAGATTTCCTCCTTCAATAAGATCTGGTGATTATCCAGTAAAAGTTGAAGGATTATCTAAAAAATATGAAGATCATGTAGTTTTTAATGATGCCAATTTTTCTATTTCTAGAGGAGAAAAAGTTTCGTTTGTAGGGCGAAACGGTGAAGGAAAATCAACAATGATTAAAGCCATATTAGGGGAGATAGATTATGATGGAAAATGTGAGTTGGGTTATAATGTTAAGGTTGGTTATTTTGCTCAAAACCAAGCATCTTTATTAGATCCTGATTTAACTATATTTCAAACAATAGATCAAATTGCAGAAGGAGATATAAGAACACAAATAAAAAACATATTAGGTGGTTTTATGTTTGGAGGTGATGATATTGATAAAAAAGTAAGTGTGCTATCGGGCGGTGAAAAAACAAGGTTGGCAATGGTTAAATTATTATTAGAACCAGTTAACTTGTTAATACTTGATGAGCCTACAAATCATTTAGATTTAAAATCGAAGGATGTACTAAAAGAAGCATTAAAAGCTTTTGATGGTACGTTAATATTAGTTTCGCACGATAGAGATTTCCTTAAAGGATTGTCAGAAAAAGTGTTTGAATTTAAAGATCAACGTGTTATAGAACATTTTGAAACTATAGATGCTTTCCTGCATCGAAATAGAATTGAAAGTTTAAAACAAATTGATTTAAAATAGTTTTCTAGACTAATTCATTGTCTTTTTTCGATTTTCTATAAACAAACGAATTAAAAATGTTTCTTTTAGCAAATCTAAATTGCTTATCAGAAT
Source organism: Vicingus serpentipes (assembly GCF_007993035.1). Taxonomy (NCBI): domain Bacteria; kingdom Pseudomonadati; phylum Bacteroidota; class Flavobacteriia; order Flavobacteriales; family Vicingaceae; genus Vicingus; species Vicingus serpentipes. Next base: position 140,013 of record NZ_VOOS01000002.1, on the reverse strand, counting down.
TTATTAGCTTGGTGTAAAGATTTTTTGAGATACCAAAATACTCATATGTAGTTCCATCTAAAAAAGAAACCTCCAAAACTTGACCTTTAAGTTTAAAGTCAGCAATACCAGAAGTGGATAGTGTTGTGTTGTATGAATCTAAATTACTAGCAATAGTTTCAGGAGCAATGCTTATTAAAAAATGGTAACCATCAATAATTTGACGACTTTTTGTTTCAGCTTCAATTGCTTTTTCATCCCCTTCCTGAAACTTGTCAGGATGCCATTCCTTTACTAAATTTCTATAGGTTTTCTTTATTTCAGCTAACTCTATAGCTCCTTCAACTTGAAATAATTTTTTATATTCAGTAATACGTTTCATCGCAATTTTTTTATGGTCGGTAAAACTAGTGTTTTTAATTACTATAATCGTATATATCCTTTATAATAGTAACAACCTTTATTTTAAAGTTAAAGCATTGTCTTGATTTATTATTTTTGATACATGAAAATGCAGAAATCTACTTTAGCTCACTTAGAGGCCATCATGTCAATTATCGATGATGCTCAGAAGCATTTAGCTAGCTTAAATATTGATCAATGGCAAGATGGGTACCCTAGTGAAGAACAAATAAAACTTGATATTGAAAATAATGACAGTTATATTGTGATTGATGAAGCTGAAAAAATAATAGGCACAACTGTTTTTACTACTACATTAGAACCAACTTACAATAAAATAGAAGGTAAGTGGTTGACAGAAGGTAACACAAAATATGGTGTAATTCATCGACTAGCAGTTAGTGATGATTATAGAAAATCTGGATTTGCAAGATTTGTATTTGATTATTGTGAAAAAAAATTAATCGAACAAAGAATAACTAGTATGCGAATTGATACCCATAAAGACAATATAGGAATGCAGGGATTATTGAAGAAAATGGGGTACAAGTATTGTGGAGTTATTATCTTAACAAGTGGTGCTGAACGATTGGCATTTGAAAAAGTGTTTTAAATAGTTTATTTCAACTAAATTGTATAAGCCATACTTGTTTTTATAGTGTTATTACTAATCAATCTATATAAATAGGTTAAAGTTTGAAAGTGTTTGTTTACAAACTTAATAAAGCAAGAGATGTATAATAAAAAACATCCTATTACTTCTAGTAAAGCTCTTTAAAACAACTTCATATAATGAAATTGTTCGGTATAAGTTTATTAAATTTGAAATATGTCTGAAATTCAAGATCTCATATCGAAAAACAATGATTTAATAAAAACCAATCAAAGGTTAAATGAACAAATTAAATCCCTAATTCTTAAAAATGATGAATTAACTGTATCTGTTAATGAACTAGAAAAGCAACTTAAAAAAGGAAAAAAGAATGAAGACGAGAATAACTTTAAGGTAAAAGGAATTACAGCTTTATTTATCGAAATTCAAGGGCATAAAGATATTATTGATGATGCATCATCATCAGAATCGCTATACGACAAATTGGATGAAATTTATATTAAATTCAATGAAATTGCCCAAAAACATAAAGCAGAAAGAGTTAAAGTAATTGGTGATTATTATGTTTGTGCTGGTGGAATTGCAGAGAAAAACTCAACTAATTCTATTGACATTGCGCTAATTGCATTAGAGATTAGTGATTATTTAAATACGATTTATCAATCTTATGAAGAACAAGGCAAGGCCTTTTGGAACTTAAGAATAGGTATTCATTCAGGCAATGGAATTGTAAATGTAAAAGGGCAAAACAATAAATCTTATACCTTAACAGGAGAGGTTATAAATACTTTGCCAAGAATTGCATCAATGAGCGAACCGGGTGAAATTTATATTTCAGACTATACTTATGAGTTAATTAAAAGTTATTTTAATTGCGATTATGTAGCCGAATTACCAGCTAAATATAGAGGTAGTTTAGGTTTGTATAAATTGAAAAGAATTAAAAAAATATATTCAGAAGACCGTAAGGTTGGTATTATTCCAAATAGGGATTTTATGTTAAAATACCTTATGCGTCAGTTTACTGATATTGAACGAAAAGTGTTGGATTTTTTACAAGAGAAACTACCAGAACATTTACATTATCATAATTACTGTCACACTATTGATGTAGTTAATCAAACCGAGTTAATTGGCATAGGAGAGGGGGTTTCTGATGAACATTTATTATTATTAAAAACTGCTGCTCTTTTCCATGATAGTGGTCATGTAATACAAAGTCCTAATCATGAGTTTTATAGTACAGAAATAGCTAGAGAATGGTTGCCAAAATATGGGTATTTACCCAACCAAATAGATACCATATGTGAAATAATTATGGCAACTCAATTACCACCAGAGCCTAATAACTTATTAGAAATGATTATCTGCGATTCTGATTTAGATTATTTAGGAAGAGCTGATTTTATTCCAGGTTCTAATGCTTTATTTGAAGAATTAAAAGCACAAAACATTCTATCAGATTTAAACGAATGGAATAAACTTCAAGTAAAATTTTTGAGTAATCATCAATTTTTTACTGCAACCTCACAACGATTAAGAGAGGTAAATAAACAAAGTCAAATAGAAAGAATTGAAAAATTAATTGTTTAAAACAACATAAGCATTTAGAGAAGTAGCAATTAATAGCCAAATAAAGTAGGGGAGTATAAGTAAGGATTTAAGCTCTATAGTAGACCAGTAATTGATAAGAAAATAGGTTATAACTAAAGTAAGACTTATTATAATTACTAATCCAAGAATTGCATTATGGAAATAAAAGAATGTTGGATTCCATCCAACGTTAAGCAACCATTGAATAATAAAAATTCCAATTAATAAGTTTTGATTGTCTACAGCTTTCCATAAATAAGCCATATAAAAAGAAAAAAGGATCATAATTAAAGTCCAAGCAGCTCCAAATGCCCAGCCTGGAGGAGTCCATGGTGCTTTATTTAGTTCTTGATACCAATCAGAGGGAACACCTTTACCAGTAAACAAACCTCCTAAACCCAATGCTGCAAAATTAATTACCAAAAAAATTAATATTCTTATAGCCATATTTCAAATCTAATTATTATAATTTATTTAAAAAACTACTTATATTACTAATTAAATATATTGAATTATCATTAATATATATTTATGTCAAAAAAAATTAATTTAATATTAAATGAAGGCGAAACGCTATTAAACACTTCTAAGGCTTCTTTAAATAAAGCACTTCCTTTTATAGCGAATACTATTTTTTCATCTGCAAAATTTGTAGCAACAGGTATACCTTCTCATTCTAAAAGAAAAAAAATTGATAGATCATTGTTAGAAATCTATTTAAGTCTTACAAATAAAAGACTATTAATATGGAAAACTACTTGGTATGGTCAACCAAAAGAATTATGGTTATCTATTGATTTAAATCAAATCAAAAAAGTTGAGTTAAAATTCACAAAAATATTTTGGGAATTACCATCTATAAAAATTGAGTTATATTCTGGAGAAAAAATTAATTTTTGGAGTGCTAAGATTTATAAAAGAAGGACAACTAATTTAATTACCAAATTAAAAGAATTGATAAGTAATTCTTAGTCTTGTATTAAAAATAAAAGATGATATAATAGTTTAATTTATAGTTATTTACCAATAAATTTTAGCAATAAAATAACTACGGCTAACATTCCAATAGCCATAAAGATTAGCAACACAAAAGTACGTCGCTGGTTCCATAATAATTTTCGATTAATTTTCCGCCCTATATAATACCAAACTCTCATTCTACTAATTTACATAAATCATTTGTCATTTTTTGATTAAATGTCTAGCTATAAGTTAGTAGGGGAGTGTAGTTAATTTATTACCTTAGCTACATCAAAAACTTAATCTACATATTTCTCTTTCTAATCTCCTTTAATGGGTTTAGCCAAAATGATTCGTTAATCAATGAGTTATTTAACAAAAATATTAATAAAATTGAAGAGGCAAGTGCGACAAAGAATAAAGAGTTAATAAATGAAGTACTAAAAACTCCGCTTTATGGAAGTGAGAAAAACGATTTTATTGACTTCACTAAAAAGCAGTTACAAAAACCTAACTTAAGTTTTACTCAAGAGGTTTATTTAAATCATCAATTAATGAGGTTTTATGTAGCGGTAGAAGCTGATTTTGATGAGTCATTTACCTATTTAGTTCATATATTAAAAATATTAGAGAACAAAGAAGATCATATTTTATACCCTTTAATTATTGGAGATGCTTACTTTATAGCTTATTGGATTAATCAAATACAGTACGACCTTGTTAAGGCTGAAGATTACATTACAAAATTGATAAAGCATGCCACTAAATTTGATATGAAAAAGTTGTTGATTAAGGCAAAAATGGGGGATGCTGAATTAACACAACATAAAGGTAATTTAGAGCAAGCGATAAAAAAGTTTAAAGCCATTGAAAAGGATATTATTTCAGCAAATGATTCAATTCAATTAAATAGGCTTTATTTACTATTATCTAACTCATATACAGTAAAAGAAGATAATGATTCTGCATTTGTTTTCGCTAGAAAAGCATACGATGCTGTACCTACAGATAACATTCAATTAAAAGCTTTTAGCACTATCCATTTAGCTCGTGGATATTTAAAAAACAATAAAATTGAGCAAGCAATAGAATTAGGAAAAGAAGCCTTAAATGTTGTAGAAGATTTAGAAGCTAAAAAAGAAATAAAGGATATAAATTACTTTTTAGCTGAAGCTTATAAAAACAATACCAACTACAAGTTGGCTTTAATGCATTTAGAAAAATACATGGAATTAGATAAAGAGCAAGCTTCTTTATTATCGGCAGCTAATATATCTAATTTAGAGGCTCAATTATCTAACGAAAGGCATGGCTACGAACTTGAAATTAAACAAGTAGAATTAGACAAGCAAGAGCTAGAAATTGAAACCAAGAACAAACAATCCCTTATTTTAATCGTTATCTTAATTCTAGCTGCAGGATTTATTATTGCAATTGTTCGTAGTTATGTTTTAAAGAAAAGAGATGCTGAAATTATTTATCAGCAAAAAATAATAGTAGAAGAAAAAAACAGAGAAATAACCGATAGTATAGCTTATGCAAAGCGAATTCAATCGGCAATTTTGCCCCCTGTAAAACTAGTAAAAGAATACCTCGAAGAATCATTTATCTTGTACAAACCTAAGGATGTAGTGGCGGGAGATTTTTACTGGATGGAGCATACTAATGGAAAAGTTTTATTTGCCGCTGCAGATTGCACTGGACATGGTGTTCCGGGAGCTATGGTCAGTGTTGTTTGTAACAATGCTTTAAATAGAAGTGTTAGAGAATATGGATTAACAGATCCGGGTGAAATTCTTACCAAAACAAGAGAAATTGTAATTCAAGAATTTGAAAAGTCGGAAGAAGATGTAAAGGATGGTATGGATATCGCTTTGTGTAGTTTGAAGCAAGAATTTAGTGGATGGAAGCTTCAATATGCAGGGGCTCATAATCCGTTATGGATTATTAGGAACAATGAGATAATCGAAACCAAAGCAAATAAACAACCTATAGGGAAGTTTGATAATCCAGAACCCTATACAACCCATATTTTTGATTTGCAAGAAGGAGATACCATTTATATCTTCTCGGATGGATACGTAGATCAATTTGGTGGAGAGAAAGGTAAGAAATTTAAAGCTAAAGCTTTTAGAGAGTTACTGCTAGGTATTCAAGATAAAACTATGGAGCAACAGAAAACCATTATTGATGAAACCTTTGAAGAATGGAGAGGTGCTATAGAACAGATTGATGATGTTTGTGTGATAGGAGTTAGAATATAATTATTTTAAAAAATGTCGATTTTAGAATTATTTAAAGTCCTTTATTTGAAGGATGCTCAACTTGGGATGGAAGAGAAGGTATTGTTGGAAGTAGATAAAACAAGGGTTGAATCTTACGGTAATGGACCTCAAACAACTGTATTTAATAACTGTAAAATTATTGTAACAACAGAGCGCCTAATAATTGCACAAAAAATGCTTTGGAGCAAGAAGTACAGAGTACATTATTTTGTAGAGCGCCTAATAATTGCACAAAAAATGCTTTGGAGCAAGAAGTACAGAGTACATTATTTTGTATGGTTTAACCTTGCTGAACAAAATAATGGAGTTAAAAAAGGCATGGTCAATTTAAGTTGTGCAAAAGAAAAATGTATTTCTGAAAATAACTCCATTACAATAATACCTATCGATACTTCGATAATAACTAAACTACAGATTTTGAACTTCAACACTAAGTTGCCCTAATCTTAATGGGTTACTTCATTAAAGTAGAAGCTTGTTGGTAAAGATCAAGGTCTTTCATTAGTGGTTGTAATTGTTTAATATAAGCACCTAGTTCACTTAGTTTTTTCTGATCTTTTTTACTAGGAGCATTGATGTTAGGCACAACAATTTCGCCCATTTGAGAAACCAACCCTAAAATAATTTCGGGAGCTTTAGCAGTTACTTTAAAAGTAGATGCTTTAGTATCCTGGTCTTTTACAATTTTAATTCCTTTAGCTTCAGCAGCCAATTTGCTCATTTTTGTAAAAGAAACACCACATCTTGGTATTTCATAAACTTGAGCTTTCTTGAACCTAGTTTTAAACTGAACCAGTAATAATTTTGAAAATATTTTAAGCTTTCCCAATGTGTTGTTTTTATAGATAGTTTACAAAAATATAAGAAATTGAATTATTACAACTTATTTTATAAGGTATTTGAGTTTTTTTAAATTAATAGTTTAAAAACATATTAATGAGATTAATAATATAGATTCATTCTTAGCATAATGAAACTTAAATTTATAAAAAATGATAAATTATGTTAAAGATATTTATTCCAACAATATTAGTTTGTATACTAACAATTTCATGCAATAAAAATAATTGTAAAGAATGTACAGGATGTAAAGACTTGCCAAATGCAACTTTATGTGAGGATGATTTTGAAAAATCATCTGATTATAATGACCAAGTAGATAATTATGTATCTAATGGTTGTAATTGTAAAGACAAGTAAAATTCACTTTAAATAAACTGTTGTAATATTTTGATATTTTATATCAGGCAGTTAATTATGTTTAAGATTTAAGCTTTATCTTAGAAGTACTTATTGTATTTTATGTCTAATTATTAAGAGTAAGTATAATATCCTCTAAAATTATTATATTAGCTATATTATACGCTTCATCTCCATATTATTAATATTCATCTCTTTTAATGGAGTATGTCAAAATTTTACTAAAGAAGAACAATACCAAATAGATAGCTTAAATTCTGTTATAGCAAATCCTAATAGTTTGGATACATCATTAGTAACAGCTTATGTTAACCTAAGTGAATATTTATATATTTCTAATTTAGATACAATTATTCCTTTATGCAAAAAAGCTGTTCAAATTGGTGAAGATGCCTTGAAGAAAAACTATTCTTTAACAACAAAAAAAAATCTTAAAATAAGTATAGCAGGAGCGTTAAACAACTTAGGTTTTATTAATAATAGAAAAGGTAAAGTATCAGAAGCTTTAAAGTTTTATCATCAATCACTTAAAATTAAGGAGGAAATAGATGATAAATTTGGTATGGCTGCCACATATAATAATATTGGAGTAATTCATAATACGTTAGACAACCTAGACTTGGCTCTTAAATACTTCTCTAAATCTGTGGAGCAATTAAGTATTATTGGAGAAAAAAAAGGAATTGCATCTACCTATAACAACATGGGCTACATATATAAAGTGAAGAAAAAGAATGAACTTTCACTTAGCTACTACCAAAAAGCGCTTGAAATTAGAATTGAAATTGATGATAAAAAAGGAAGTGGCTATTCTTATAATAATATTGGTACGTTTTATTATGAGCAAGGCGATATAGAAAAAGCTAAACTAAACTACCAAAAAGCCTTTAAACTTTACCAAGAAGTTGACTATTCTAAAGGTATTGTTTTAAGCTTATGTAATTTAGGTAGAATTAATATTATTGATGATAATATTTTAGGAGCAAAACAAAAAGGACTTGAAGCTTTAGAATTGTCAAACAAAATTGGGTCTCCTGAATTAATTGAAAAATCTGCATCTATTTTAAGGCAAGTTGCTCAAAAACAAAAGGACTGGCTAAATGCTTTTGAAATGCATATGCTTGAAATTGAAATGCGTGACAGCTTAAACAATTTGAGTGCTTTGAAAACTAGCGCAAACTTACAAGCCAAATATGAGTATGAAAAAAGTAAAGAAATAGATGATATTCAATATGAGAAAAATTTAGCTTTAGAGAAAGAGAAAAAAGAAAAGCAACGAATTATTAGTATTGCTATAACTATTGTTTTAGGATTGTTAGCAATCTTTTTAATCATTGTTTTAAATAGGCTTAAAGTAACTAAAAAGCAAAAACAAGTTATTCAACAGCAAAAAGAAATTGTAGAAGAAGCACACCAAGACATTAAAGATAGTATTGTTTATGCTAAGCGTATTCAATCTGCAATTTTACCATCTAACAAAGTTGTAAAAGAATATTTACAAGAATCTTTTATCTTGTACAAACCTAAAGATGTTGTTGCAGGAGACTTCTATTGGATGGAACATAAAAATGGCAAAGTATTATTTGCAGCTGCAGATTGTACAGGGCATGGAGTTCCAGGAGCTATGGTTTCTGTTGTTTGTAATAATGGTCTTAATAGAGCGGTTAGAGAACATGGTCTTACAGACCCAGGACAAATTCTAGATAAAGCTAGAGAAATTGTTATTCAAGAGTTTGATAAATCCGAAGAAGATGTTAAAGATGGGATGGATATTGCTTTATGCTCTTTAGAAGGAAAAAAACTACAATACGCAGGAGCACATAATCCGTTATGGATTATTCGAAATGGAGAATTAATTGAAACTAAAGCTAACAAACAACCTATTGGTAAATTTGAATACCCAGAACCTTATATAACGCATAGTTTTGATTTAGAGCAAGGAGATTCAATCTATATCTTCTCAGATGGGTATGTAGACCAATTTGGTGGTGAGAAAGGAAAGAAATTTAAAGTAAAAGCGTTTAGAGACTTATTATTAAGCATTCAGGATAAATCTATGGAAGAACAAAAAACTATCATAAATGAAGCGTTTGAAACTTGGAGAGGCTCTTTAGAACAGATTGATGATGTCTGTGTAATTGGAGTTAAGATTTAATAATACACTTAAAAAAATAACTGCATCAAACACATAATCTGCATATCATTATTTCTAATCTCAATAAAGGGAATTGCTCAATTTAATAATGAGGAGCAGCATCTTGTTGATAGTTTAAGCAATGTAATAAATAACAAAAATAGCCCCGACACCTCAATAGCAGCTTCATATTTGCAATTGTCAGAATTGTTTTACTCTATTAATCAAGATACTGTAATAAATTTGTGTAAACAAGCTATTTTAATCTCTTATAATTCTTTTAAAAAAACTTCTTTACCTGACAAGTTAAATCCTAAAACACTTAACTTATTGAATGTAGTAGCAAATTCATTTAACAACATTGGAGCTGTATATAATAGTAAAGGCAGTGCTTCTGAAGCTATAAAATATTTTTTGAAAAGCTTAGCTATAAAAGAAAAAATTAAAGATAAGGAAGGAATAGCCGTAGCTTTAATTAATCTAGGATATATTTATGTAAATCAAGGAGATATACCTTTAGCAATAAAATCATACCACCGAAGCTTAGTTATTAACGAAGAAATAAACGATAAAAATGGGATTGCATATTCACTCAATAATTTAGGTTTTATTTATAATAGTCAAGGAGATTTTGAAAAAGCATTAGAGTATTTCCAGCAAAGTTTGGCTATTAGAGAAGAATTTGGAAATAAGAAAATGATAGCTGTTAGTCTTAATAATATTGGGGTTTTTTATGATGATCAAGGAAATTTATCTGCAGCGTTAGATTATTTTAAAAGGAGTTTAGTTATAAGAGAGGAGATTAAGGATAGGAAAGGAATAGCTGTCTCTTTAAATAATATAGCTGGAGTATATAAAAAATGGGAAGATTATGATAAAGCGTTAGTTACTTATAAAAAAAGTTTAAAAATTAAAGAGGAAATTGGAGATTGGCAAGGAATGGCAACATCTATGAATAATATTGGAGGGGTTTTATTAATTAAAAATAATTTACACGATGCACAAGGTTACATAACACAAAGTTTAAAAATAGCAAGAGAAATTGGGTCCCCTAAAAAAATTAAAGCCTCGGCCTTCATTTTAAGTGAATTATATGAGAAAAAAGGGAGTGCGTTAAAAGCATTAGAAATGTACAAGCTTTATATTCAAATGCGAGATAGTTTAAACAATGAAGAAACCCAAAAAGCATCAGCACAACAACAAGCAAAATACGAATATGAAAAACAAAAAGTTGTTGATGATGCAGAACATGTTAAACTCATAGCTATAGAAAAAGAAGAAAAAGAAAAGCAACAAATAATAACATTAGCTACTACAGGGGGGTTAGGTTTGGTAGTTATTTTTTTAATCTTTGTATTTAATAGACTTAGAATTACCAAACAACAAAAACTGGTAATTGAAACTCAAAAACAAGAGGTTGAAATGCAAAAGGTAGTTGTTGAAGAAGCTCATGCTGAGTTAGAAGAAAAGAATCAAGAAATTATGGATTCTATTACCTATGCTAAGCGTATTCAAAATGCTATATTACCACCAACTAAACTGGTTAAAAAATACCTAAAAGAATCATTTATCCTATACAAGCCTAAAGATGTAGTTGCAGGAGATTTTTATTGGATGGAGCATAACAATAATAAAATACTTTTCGCAGCAGCAGATTGTACAGGACATGGAGTTCCTGGAGCTATGGTAAGTGTTGTTTGTAACAATGGTTTAAATAGGTCAGTTAGAGAATATGGATTAACAGACCCTGGACAGATATTAAATAAAACAAGAGAGATTGTTATTCAGGAGTTTGATAAATCCGAAGAAGATATTAAAGATGGGATGGATATAGCATTATGTAGCTTAGAAGGAAATAAACTACAATATGCAGGAGCACACAATCCTTTATGGATTATACGTAATGGTGAGATAATAGAAACTAAAGCTAATAAACAACCTATTGGAAGATTTGATAATCCTGAGCCTTATATAACACATAGTTTTGATTTAGAGCAAGGAGATTCAATCTACATCTTTTCTGATGGTTATGTAGACCAGTTTGGTGGAGAAAAAGGAAAGAAATTCAAGGCTAAAGCTTTTAGAGATTTATTACTCAGTATTCAGTATAAATCTATGGAGAAACAAAAAGCAATTATTGATGATGCTTTTGAAGCTTGGAAAGGAAATCTAGAACAAATTGATGATGTCTGTGTTATTGGTGTTAGAATTTAACCAATAGTCAATTATAATAATCAAAACAAAAGTTCATTTGGATTTACTATATTAGCTGTATCAAACACTTTATTTACATAATATTAATGCTTTCATGCTTAAAGAGCTTTACTCAAAGTTATAGTGTGAAAAGCAATAATAAATTAGATTCTCTTTATGATATTGTATACAATAAGAATAGTCATGATACTTCATTAGCTGGAGCATGGCTTAGTTTAAGTGAAATATTATATGTAAGTAATCTTGATACCATTATTCCTCTATGTGAAAATTCAAAACTAATCGCAGAGAAAGCTTTATTAAAAAATAATTCCTCAAAAGTAAAAAAAAGCTTACTTAAATCTCTAGCTGGTTCAATTAACAATATTGGTTATGTATACTCTAAACATGGAGAGATTTCAATAGCTTTAGAATATTATAATCAAAGCTTACAGCTTTTAGTTGAAGCCGGAGATCAAAAGGGTATTGCAAGTGCCTTAAATAATATGGCAGCCATTTATGAAGATCAAGGGGATATTTTAAAAGCTTTAGAGTTTTATCATTTAAGTTTAAGGAAAAGAGAAAAACTTAATGATAAAAAGGGAAAAGCTACCTCTCTCAATAATATAGGTATGATTTATATAAATCAAGATAATATAAATCAAGCTTTAGATTATTATCAAAAAAGTATAGAAATTTATACGGAAATCAATGATTTAAAAGGTCAAGCACATGCTTTGAATAATATAGGTACAGCCTATGAGAAAAAAGGAGATATAGATCAGGCTTTGAGTTATTATAGTAAAAGTTTAAAAATTAAAGAGGAATTAGAACATCAAGCAGGTATATCAATATCACTTACTAATATTGGTAGGATTTACTTAAGGAAAGAAGATACTATAAGTAGCCTAAAATATAATATGAAAAGCTTAGAAATTAGCAATAAAATAGGAAATTCTAAAGGGCTTGTAACTTCATTAACTAATATTAGTAAAATTTATCTTTCTCAAGGGAAATTAAATATTGCAAAAGAATATGCATTAAAAGCTTTTAAAATTGCTAAAGAAATCGGACAACCCGATAAACTGAAAACAGCAGCAGAGATTTGTAGTGATATTTATAAAAAACAGGGAGAAGGAATGAAAGCTTTAGACATGTTTAAGCTACATATTCAAATGCGTGATAGTATCAATAATAAAGAAAATCAAAAAGTAACTATTCAACAACAAGCAAAATATGAATATGAAAAACAAAAGACAATTGATGATGCTTTCAATGAAAAACAATTAGAAGTAGAAAAAGAAGCTAAAGCAAAACAACAAGTAATTACTTATGCTACAGGTTGTTTACTAGGTTTGGTTGCTATCTTTTCAATTTTTGTAATGAACAGATTAAAAGTTACCAGAAAGCAAAAAAAAGTTATTGAACAACAAAAAGAAGTTGTAGAGATGGCTCACCAAGAAATTAAAGATTCTATAACTTATGCAAAACGTATTCAAAATGCGATATTACCATCATCTAAACTAGTAAAAGAATATTTGCAAGAATCTTTTATTTTTTATAAACCTAAAGATGTTGTAGCAGGAGATTTTTATTGGATGGAGCATAAAAATAATAAAATACTGTTTGCAGCTGCAGATTGTACAGGGCATGGAGTTCCAGGAGCTATGGTTTCTGTAGTTTGTAATAATGGTCTTAATAGAGCCGTTAGAGAATATGGCTTAACAGATCCTGGGGAAATCCTAGATAAAGCAAGGGATATTGTAATTCAAGAGTTTGAGAAGTCTGAAGAAGATGTAAAGGACGGTATGGATATAGCATTATGTAGTCTTGAAGGAAATAAACTACAATATGCTGGAGCACACAATCCTTTATGGATTATACGTAATGGTGAGATAATAGAAACTAAAGCTAACAAACAGCCAATAGGTAAATTTGATAATCCAGAACCTTATACAACGCATAGTTTTGATTTACAGCAAGGAGACAGCTTGTATATCTTCTCAGATGGTTATATAGACCAATTTGGTGGTGAGAAAGGAAAGAAATTTAAAGTAAAAGCTTTTAGAGATTTATTACTGAGCATTCAGGATAAAACTATGGAAGAACAAAAGACTATCATAGATGAAGCATTTGAAACTTGGAGAGGCTCTTTAGCACAAATTGATGATGTTTGTGTAATTGGAGTTAAAATTTAATAATACACTTAAAATTAACTTATAGCTATAATGCAATTAAGATTATATATAGGTAAATTTGAATTCACTTTAATCAAATTATTATGAAAAAAATTATATCACTGATTTTCCTTATTACAATATGCTCATTAACTTTTGCTCAGGGAAAAGGAAAAGGTAAAACAAAAGAGAAGCAAGAGAAGATTGATAAAGATAAGGGTAAAGCTTACGGAAAAAATAAAAATGGGCTATCAGGCAAAGAGTTTGGCCAGCAGAGATCAATTGATGCAAAATCAAAAAAACAAGAAAAAGAAGCTTCTATATTAGAACATGAAAAAGAAATAGCTGAAAAAGAAGAAGAAATAAAACAAGCCGAACAAGTTTTAAATAATACTGATATTAAAGATAAAAGTAATATTGATAAAGCTAAAGAGACCGTTAAGAATGCCTCTGTAAAAATAAAAGAAACTAAAGCAATCATAGAAAAAGAAAAAGAAGAGTTGAAAGAGTTAATTAAAATTATTTCAGATAGTTCTTCAAGTAAAAAAGAATAATTATAGTTTTCCCTTTAAATACCCTATAATAGCAAAAATATCGTTTTGTCTTATAATGCTCTCAGCGTTATGTTAAATAAGTTTTGTAGGAGGGGATGTGTATCTGATTAAGAATTAGCAATATAATAAACTCATACATATAAAAAATAAAAAAAATATGATAATAAATGTTTTGAAACCACTTGAAGCATCCTCAGTTTTTTTTATAGGGGCAACTTTATTCTGATTACTTTTAATGGCCTTGGTATTCTTACCCGATATCAAACTTCTAATTAGAAGAATAACCCCAGCAATTCCCAAGATTAAAGAAAGTGGTAAAATAAAAACTATAGCGGTTATTGATTCTTGTTGCATAGATTCAGTCGAGTTACCTGATCCAGATATATTAAATAAATATATCCATAAGATGCTAATAACCGCAAAACATATAATAGACCATATAAAAGCTTTATCATTAGTTGATTTTTTCATACAGTGAAAGTAACTTAATTAACCGGATTTACACATAATGGCTAATTATAAGACAACCAGTTTAAGCTGTAAGGTATGATAATACTACAATACAGCTACAAACTGTATCATCTCCTTTTGTCTTATAATTTATATTATGTTAAATAGAAATAATTAAACAATAATATAAGTTCCTATTCTTAAGGTTTAATTACATTTGATTTATGCGTATTGATAAATACATTTGGGCAATTCGGCTATTTAAAACCCGTACACTTTCTTCTAAATCTTGTGCTGACGAAAAAGTAAAATTAAACGGTGTATTTATTATAAAAGGATCTAAAGCAGTAAATATAAACGATGAAATTGCAATAAAAGTAATTCCCATTTGGCGTACGTTTAAAGTGTTGGATATTCCTAAATCAAGACTTGGTGCTAAATTAGTTCACGAATATGCTATAGAAACTACATCAGAATTTGATTTAAAACAACTAGAACTAATTCAGCTCGAAAATCGACAAAATAAGCTATTAGGAATTAAAGGACGCCCTACCAAAAAAGACCGTAGAGATTTAGATGATTTTAAAACATAGAAACAATTTTATTTAATTACTTCAAAAACACATCTAAAACCTAACCAACTTTCAGGTTTAGTATATGAAATTTCTAATTCTAAATTAGCTTCTTCTTCTGTATGAATCCAAGAACCTCCTTTTGCAACTCCTTCTTCTTGCGTCATTTCAGCTACATTGCCAATAATATTGTAAACACCATAATCATTTGGCCAATATGAATCTATTGGAGCAGTAACATCTGCGTTTTCAGGAAGTTTACTGGCAACCCCCATAAAGTATTCTTTATTTTTTTTCAGATTAAACTTTTGTTTCTCACCATCTTTTTTAATGTTAATACTACTATAACCAGCTTTTGCAATATTTTCCCATTCAGCTTGCGTAGGAAGCCTATATTCAAAATCATTACCTATTTCATTATTTATTTTATAAAGCTCTTTTACTCGTTCTGTTCTCCATTTACAAAAGGCTACAGCCTGATTGTATGTAATTCCAACTACTGGGTAGTTATTGTATGCAGGATGATTATAATAATGAGTTGTATAAGCCTTATTTAATCCATCCCAAACAGTTGTATCTGGTAAAGCATCTTTGTGTTCTTTCGAATTTTCACCATAAGTATTTGCTTGCCAAAACACATATTCTTTCCAACTAATATTACTTATTTCGGTTGCATCAAAATACAACTCATTATTTATTTGCACTGTTCCTGGAGGTTTATCAGTAGTTGTTTTCCCTAGCACACCAACTAAAGGCTTTCTATCATCTAAATAAGTAATAACAACTCTAAATCCAATTTCAGCACTTGGTTCTCCAGCATTTTCAAAATCATTATCAGCTTCAATTTGTAATTGTTGTCCTACACTATTCCATCCTCCACCTTTAGCAACTATTTTCTTATCATTATTAATTGTCATTTCAGCTACATTTCCACTCATGCAATACAACCCAAAATCGTTTGGATTATAGCTACTTACTTTTACCGTGAAATAACCACCATCAGCACTGTATAAATCTTTACTTTCTTTAGGAACAATAATATTGTCAGCAGTTTTATAATAATTAGACAGACTATCTTTATTAGCTGTTCCTTCTAATTTGCTTAAGGTACTTTCGCAATTATTATTTTTAGTAGCTCCTGGTTTAAAATTAGCTAAAAAACAACCTTTACTATTTCTTAAATATGGCCCTCCCCATGGGTAAGGTGATTTTTCATTTTTTCCAATAGCTGCATACATCCATTCCTCTTTAGATGGCAATCTAACATCATTTATTATTTTTCCATATGCTTTTGTTTGTTCCTGATTTAGCCATTTACAATATAGTCCCACTCCTTCTTTGCTAACATTATTCATTGGATAATCATTATAAGCTTCGCTCGAAAAGTAATTTTTTTCCATTGGTTGTAAAGCATCTCCATATTCCATCCATTTCGTTTGGTCTGGTTTAGCAATTAAAAATTCATCTTTTCTATCCTGAATTAATAAATCAAACAAAAAGGTACGGTATTCAACTACAGAAACTTCTGTAGTTTGCATGTAAAAGGCTTGTATTGATAATTGCTCACCTTTTATTGTTGATGTTCCTGATGGAATAAAAGCATATTTCTTTTTATCAAACTTTGATAACTCTTTCAACATTTTTTTCTTTTGCTTATGATTGTCGTCTATTTGTTGCTTTGTTAAATTCGGGAAAATATAATTTTCAGTTTCATTGCTTTTCTTTAATTGTTGAGCTGCTATTGGATTTTCTTCTTTCAATACAACAGTTTTTTGGGTAAGTACAACTTCATTTTTCTTTAAGTCGATAAGTGGTTTATCAGTATTATTTTCAGCTTCAACCGTTGCTATTTTAGGTGCTATTTTTTCAATGGTTTCAACCTCTTTTTTTGTTTTATTTAATTCGTTTTCAAGAATTAAAGTAGCATTTTTTTCGACTGTAGGATTGAATAAATAAATTAAACTAATACTTATTGTTGTAATACTTAACATCATAATTAATAGAGTTTTAAATGTTTTTACTTTAAGAATAGTTTTTTGAATAAATGAAGACTTACCTGCTCCTTTTAATGAAGCATTAAATCGTGCTTTAGCTTCATTAAAACTAGTTTTAGGTTCCTGAACTCGTGCTTGATTAAAAAGCTCGTTTAATCGTTGTGAATCATCCATTTTTCACCTCCTTGGTATTAATGTAGTTATTTTTAAAAGTTAAAAGTTCGGTTAGTTTTTCTCTCCCCCTTTTTAATCGTTGTTTAATAGCCGATTCGCTTGCTTCCTCTATCTTGGCAATTTCTTTAATAGAAAAGCCTGATATTTCAAACAATATAATTGCTTCTCGTTGTTCGTTAGGTAACTGCGCTAAAGTTTGGTGTAATAAATAAACTTCAGCATCAGTTTCAGTTTGATTTTTCACATCTAAAAAACCATAAACTTGCTGGTTATCTTCATAAGAAGACTCTTTTAGCTTACGATTATTATTAGCTAATAAACGAACACTTATTCCAAATAAAAACGATAAAAAAGAATGCTCCGATTTTAAACTGTCCATTTTTTGATAAGCAACCAAAAGGGTTTCATTCATTAAGTCTTTATAATCCATATCACCATAAGCTCTTGCTCTACAAAACCTTTCGAACCTATTATGAATAGGCTCGTATAGTGCTAAAAAATTATCTTGTTTCGACTTACTCAAATTTTATTCTTAATTGTTTGTTTAATGTTAAGTGTTGCCAAATTAAAAAAAGTTACATCAGGGTTTATTTATTTAATTTTTTGCTTATCATAACTTAATAACATTAGTTAATCCTAAATTTTATACTTTTGTTATATGACAGCCTTTTTACATGGTTTTTTAATAGGACTTTCCTTTGTTATTTTCTTAGGGCCTGTATTTTTCTATCTGCTAAAAAGTAGCTTAGAAAAAGGTTTCTGGGCTGGTCTTTCTGTTGCATTAGGTATTGTTATTGGAGATTTAATTTGCATCCTGATTTGCTCTTTAGGCGCTATTCCTTTTTTTAAAAATACAGAAAATCAATTTTGGCTAGGTGTTGTCGGAAGTATCTTATTAATCGGTATGGGATTAAAATTTTTATTCAGACCAGAAGCTAAAAAAGCAAAGGATGAGGAGATTTCTACTAAAATGTCAAAAGCCAACTATTTAGCTTACTTTTCTCAAGGTTTTTTAATCAATTTTGTAAATCCTTTTGTTTTTGTAGTTTGGATTGGAATTATTGGTTATGCCGAAACCGAATACGGATTTACAACTTCTATGTTTGTTTTTTTAGGGGCATCCTTAATCGGTATTTTTTCTACTGATATTACTAAGGTTTATTTTGCTCAAAAAATTAAAAGATTTCTTACTCCTATTTTCTTAATACGCTTATATCAATTCTTTGGAATCGCTTTAATCATATTTGGCATCCGTATTGTCTTTTATATTTTCCGTTAGCAATAATATTTTTTGTTATATATTTGGTTAAACTTTAAATATATAATATTATGGAAATGAATTATTTAATTTTATTTGTAGCTGCTTTAATTCCTATGCTTATTGGCTTTATATGGTACAACCCAAAGACTTTTGGAAATACTTGGATGAAAGCCGCTGATATGACCGAAGAAAAAATTAACAGTGGTAAAATGGGGGTGATTTTTGGCGTAAGTTATATTTTTAGCATTCTTATAGCTTCAGCATTAATGGGTTTTGTTATTCATCAAATGGGTGTGTTTTCTTTAGTTGGTGGTAATGCTGAATTATTAAAAACAGGAAGTGCTGCAGCATTTATGGCTGAATATGGAAATGAGTTTAGAACCTTTAAACATGGACTACTGCATGGCGTTATTGCTGGATTCACAATCGCCTTACCTATTTTGGGTATAAATGCCTTATTCGAAAGAAAAGGATTTAAATACATTGCTGTGAATGCTGGTTACTGGATAGTAACATTAGGTTTAATGGGCGGTATAATTTGTCAATTTATGTAAAAAACATAACCTCAATAAAAAATTAAAAGCCGTCTCGATTGAAACGGCTTTTTTTATATTCCTTTTATTCGTTCAAATAAAGAACCAATTAATGCTCCACCCTGCTTAAAAGTTCTAGGTTGCTCTATCACTTCAAACTCTCCTTTATCGTTATATTTCAATTCAAAACTAAAAATAAACTTAGAATTTTCTGCGTCAATACCATTTTGTCCAAATCTTAAATCATTGAGTAATAATTTCCCTTCCCTCTCTTCTAGAGTATACCACCCCTCAGAAATCTTTATTAATTGCTTTACCTTCTTTTCATTAATCATGTTTCCAAGCAAATGTAAGTTTTGAGGAATAAATTTAGAGTAAATTACATCTTCTTGTTTATCAAGTAATGAATAGTAGCCTGTAATAAAACCATCTTTTAATTTCACATTAGCACTCCATAATATAGAATTAAGTGGTGTTGGTCTAGTTTTCACTTCTAAATATTCGATTTTTTCTTTATTGAGTGTATTTATAAATTTAGGATAAGCTAACCACTTAAAACCAACAGTTAGTAACATATAAAAACTACTAATTATTAATCCAAATTGATTTATTCTTTTACGCTTGAAACTCTCTTTTTTGTAAAACATAAGAGCAATTACACAGGCTAAAAAGGGCAACGTATATAGCGGATCTGCAACAAAAATATTTTTATAAGCTATTCTATACTCAAATGGCCAAAAAAGTTGAGTACCCCATGTTGTATGAGCATCCAACAAAGGATGTGTGAATAAGCCTAAAAACATCAATAGCGTCCAATCTTTCCATGTTGCGTCTAGCTTCTTATGAATTTTAGTTAAAATCCAACCAAAAATGGGTGCAAAAATTAAACTAAACAAAATGGAATGTGAAAAACCTCGATGAATTTCTAATGCAGTTACATTGTCTGTAAAATATTTGGCAAACACATCTAAATCTGGAATAGTACCAGCAACTCCACCCCATAAAATAGCCCAATTACCTACCTTTTTTCCTACAGCCACCTCCCCTACAGCTGCACCTAATACTATTTGAGTCAATGAATCCATTAACTAAAATCAGCTTTAAAAGGTTTTCTTAATTCAAATTCACTTGGTGAGATAGATTCAATTATTGGTTTTATTAATTTATTAGAAACAGTATTTCTTAACTTAATATAAAGTTTCATATTAGTTGGCTCTGCACCCAAACAACTTTTTATTTCTTCTGCAGTTCTACCTAATCTTAATTCAGTTACATTTTTATTAATAGCCAGGGCTACAAAATCGTACAACATTTTTTGATAAACAGCATAATCATAATTATAGTTATAATCTATACCTATATAGTTTGCATCAATATTTCCATTAGATATAAAGGCTGAACTAAAACCAACTAATTCATCTTTAAAGAAATACCCTTTTATGATAAACTTATCTGTTAAGTTCTTTTTTAAATTATAAAAAGCTTCACCATTTAATGCCCCAACACTAAAATCTGATTTTTCTAAAACCAATAAATACAACTCCTCTATCCTATCTTTATATTTTAACACATCTATCAAGTCAAACTCTTTGATAGTAATTTGGGCTGATTTTTTAAATACTCCTTTAGCCTTTGTTCTAAATTTGGCTGTCATGCTATTCAGATAATCATCAATAGTTTTCCAACTTGGATGAATCTTTAAAATCATATTTACATCAATCATAAACTCTCTATACTTGTTTTGTTTAATATGATCGCTGTATTGAAAGTTTGATGGCCAGAACTCTTTAAGTAACACCATTGATGTTTGCCCATTTATTTTTTCTGATTTTCTTAACCGATATAAAGCTATGTTTAAGTTGTCGTAAGCTTCTTCGTGGCTTATTTTATCATTATACATAAAACCGTTCTCTCCACAAGCAAAAACGTTTCCGCAAACCAAAACTTTTATATCTAAAGAGTTTAAAATCTTAGTTTTTAGATGACTACTTAATATACATAATTGCTCACTATATTTCGAACCCTTGTCTACAAATCTTACCATTTGAGCAATTGCTATGGCTACAGGCTCGTCTTTATCGTTGTAAAATTGAATGTATCTAAAAGGAATATCATGTTTCAAAGCACTTTCTAAGGCTTTTAAATAGTTTAATGATAAATAAATATTTTGGTTATTATTTATTGCTTCCCAATGCTTTTCATTAATTAAGTTTGCTGAATCATAAAAAATAAGTTTTAATTTATTTTTATCATTTAGTTCAGGAATTGAAAAAGTCATGAATTTAATTGTATATACATTTAATAAAGTAAAAATATTGATAATTAATATACTGAACTTAAAAACACTCCTTTTCTTCTCATTTTTTAACTTTTTTTATGGCTATTGAAATTTTACACGAGGATGATTATATTGTTGTGGTGAACAAGCCAAATGATGTTTTAATGTATCCCTCTTATTACGCAAGGAACATAACAGACCCTACACTAGTTGAATTATTAAATGAACAGCTACTATTTAAAGTTTCTCCACTCCATCGTTTAGACCGAAAAACTTCAGGTGTTGTAATTTTTGGTAAATCATCAGAAGCAGCAAAAGCTTTTGAAAAATTGTTTTCTAATCAGCAAATAGAAAAACTTTACATCGCAATTGTTAGAGGTTTTTGTAGTGATGAAGGTGTAATTGACACCCCAATTAAAAATAATGATACTGGCGTTTATAAAGAAGCTTTAACCCTATACAAAACACTTTCCACCTACGAATGGGATATGCCCGTTACTCCATACGATAAATCAAGATATAGCTTGATTGAATTAACTCCAAAAACTGGCCGTATGCATCAGCTTAGAAAGCATTTGAATAAAATTAATCATCCGATAATTGGAGATCATAAATATGGCGACAGAAACTACAATAAAACATTTACCAATGAATTTTCCTTTGATAAGCTGTTACTCCATGCAAAACAATTAAAATTTATCCATCCTTTTACTAACCAAGAAATTGAGGTAAATGCAAGCACTCCTGAAAATTGGAATATAGTTTTACAAACCTTTAAATGGAAATTATAGAAAACAAAAAAGAGAGCTAATCGCTCTCTTTTTTGTTTTCTATAAACAGTAATATCAATTATTGATATTTAGCTTTAATTGCTTTTGCTTTGTCGTATTGTTCAGTTTGAGTATAAACTTTAATCAACATATTAGCTGTATCAACATCTTCAGGTTTAATTTCGTTAGCCTTTTCGATGTGAGGAATAGATGCTTCGAAAGCAACTTTAGCTTCTGCTTTTACTGCATCAAACTTCTTAGTTTCATTGTAAGGTAATGCATTTGCTTCATTTACTTTGTCAGCTCCTTTATTAAAGTAATATGCACCTAAATTAAATACCGCATCAAAATAATTTGGCTTTAATTCAATTGCTTTTTTATAATCGGCAACAGCATTATCTTCATTTTTTAAAGCTTCATAAACAGTCCCTCTAGCAAAATATAACACTTCGTTAGATGAGTTGTTTTCAATAGCTAAATTTAAGTTTTGTAACGCTTCCTCGTATTTTTGTTCTTTTAAGTAGCCATCTAATTCAGCTACAATTAAATTATAATCACTTGGGTAAGCTGCTCTTCCTTTTTTAATATATTCAGCAGCTTTTTCTTCGTTACCCTCTTTTTTATATAAGTTAGCTTGAGAACGATATAAGTTTGGTCCATTACCATCAATGTTGTATTTCATCATGATTAAACCATCATAAATCTGCTTTGCTGTTTCTGTATCATCAGAATATTCAGCAGCTAAAGCAGTATTATACATCATCATTGTATCTAACTTACCTCCTAACTGATTTAACATCAATGATTTTCCAAAGCTCTCCTTTGCACCAGCATAATCTTTGTTTTGGAATTTATCAATTCCTGCATTTCCATGTTCACCAGCTAAACCAGGTAATTTTCTACCCATAATATCCATAGTGTACATTTCATCATCAACTTTACTTTTGTTTTGTAAAGCACCATAAAACTTCATAATATCAGATCCATCCTCTTTTTCTAAATCTAATTTTTTCAATTCAGGATCCTCAAAATTAAGCACCAAGGCTTTCATGTAAGAATCGGTTGCTTTATCCAATGCTTCTGCATCTATATCTTTACAAGCATCTTTACTTGCCAAAATATTAAAGTATAAATTACCTCTATAATACCATGTTTTAGCCCATTCTTTAGTTTGCTCATGATCAATAGCCATATTAATAGCATCCAATCCTTCTTTTAACTCTGAACATTTTTGAGAACGTTCAAAAGCCTTATTATAATTATAAGCACTAACTACTTTTGCCTTTTGAGCATAACTTAATGATGCTATAGCAACAGTTGTGATTGTTAAAATAGTTTTTTTCATCTTTTCTTTTTTATTGTTTTTATTCTTGATCATCAGTATCAAGTTCCTTGCCATTTTCGTTGTTATCTGTGTCTTCGTTAGTTGGGTTTTCTTTTATAGTCCCGTCTTCATTTAATTCAACAACCTCTTCATCTTCTGAATGCTCAACTTTTGCAACTGCAGCTATGCTATCATTATTTCTTAAACTAATTAAACGAACACCTTGAGTTGCTCTTCCCATTACTCTTAAGCTTTTTACAGCTAAACGTATTACAATTCCAGATTTATTAATAATCATTAAATCATCATCATCTGTTACGTTTTTAATAGAAATAAGATCTCCTGTTTTCTCCGTTACATTAATTGTTTTAACTCCTTTCCCACCTCTATTTGTAACTCTATAGTCTTCTATTTCAGAACGTTTACCATAACCATTTTCTGAAACTACAAGTACTTCATTACTTGAATCAGGAACAGTTATCATTCCAACAACTTCATCTTTATCGTTTGCTAAAGTTACTCCTCTTACACCTGAAGCATTTCTACCCATAGGTCTAACTTTCGATTCGTTAAAACGAATAGCTCTACCTGAACGAAGTGCCATCATGATTTCATCTTCTCCAGATGTTAATTTCGCTTCTAATAATTGATCTTCTTCACGAATTGTAATGGCATTAATACCATTAACACGTGGTCTAGAATAAGCTTCTAAAGTTGTTTTCTTAATAATACCTTTTTGAGTACACATAATAATGTAATTATTATTAATGTATTCTTCATCTTTCAGGTTTTTAACATTGATGTAAGCTAATACCTTATCATCAGGTTCGATGTTAATTAAGTTTTGTATTGCTCTTCCTTTCGATTGTTTACTTCCTTCTGGTATTTCAAATACACGCATCCAGAAACATTTTCCTTTAGCGGTAAATACCAATAGGTAGTTATGTGTAGTAGCAACAAATAAGTTTTCTAAGAAATCAGCATCTCTTGTAGCTGTCCCTTTAGAACCTACTCCTCCTCTATTTTGTAGTTTATATTCGTCTAATGATGTACGTTTCATATAGCCTAAGTGAGAAATTGTAACAACAACTTCTTCGTCTGGAATCATGTCTTCAATACTAAAGTCTCCACCAGCGTACTCAATCACACTTCTTCTTTCGTCACCGTACTTATTTTTTATCTCAAGTAATTCATCAGCTATTATTTGCATTCTTCTACCTTCGTTTGCAAGAATATCTTTTAAATCTTCGATGAATTTCATGATTTCTTCATATTCACTTCTAAGCTTATCTTGTTCAAGACCTGTTAATTGTCTTAATCTCATTTCAACGATAGCTCTAGACTGAATATCAGATAAATTAAATCTTTCGATTAAGTTTTCTCTAGCTTCGTCTGGGCTTGAAGAAGCTCTAATAATTTTAATTACTTCATCAATATTATCAGAAGCAATAATTAAACCTTCTAAAATATGAGCTCTTTCTTCAGCTTTCTTTAATTCATATTTAGTTCTTCTTACAACTACTTCATGTCTAAATTCAACAAACTCACGAATTAAATCTTTAAGATTTAACATCTCTGGCCTGCCTTTAACTAAAGCAATATTGTTTATACTAAATGAAGTTTGTAAAGCAGTATATTTAAATAAGTTGTTTAAAACAACGTTAGCAATTGCATCACGTTTTAGTTCATAAACAATACGCATTCCATTTCTATCCGACTCATCTCTAATATCAGAAATTCCTTCAATTTTTTTATCATTAATTAAGTCAGCAGTTTTCTTAATCATTTCTGCTTTATTAACTTGATATGGAATTTCAGTAATAATAATCTGCATTCTTCCTGAATTAGTTTCTTCTAGTTCAGTTTTTGCACGCATTACAATTTTACCTCTTCCTGTTTCAAAAGCGTCTTTAACACCATTGTAACCATATATTATACCTCCAGTTGGAAAATCAGGAGCTTTAATGTATTTCATTAAACCTTCGATATCTATGTCTCTATTTTCAATGAATGCAATTGTTCCATCTATAACTTCGGTTAAGTTATGAGGGGCCATATTCGTTGCCATACCTACAGCAATACCAGAAGCTCCATTAACTAATAAAGCAGGTACCCTTGTTGGTAAAACGGTGGGCTCTTGTAAAGAATCATCAAAATTCAACCTAAAATCAACGGTATCTTTATCTATATCAGATAACATTTCTTCAGCAATTTTTCGCAACCTTGCTTCAGTATATCTCATCGCAGCAGGACTATCTCCATCAACAGAACCAAAGTTACCTTGTCCATCAACGAGCATATAACGTAATGACCATTCTTGAGCCATACGTACCATAGAATCATAAACAGCAGTATCTCCATGTGGGTGATATTTACCTAAAACCTCTCCTACAATTCTAGCAGATTTCTTGTGTGCACTATTTGAACGTACTCCTAAATCTAACATTCCATATAATATTCTACGATGAACTGGTTTTAAACCATCTCTTACGTCTGGAAGTGCTCTAGAAACAATAACTGACATTGAATAATCAATGTAAGCTGACTTCATCTCATCCTCAATGTTTATCTGAATAATTTTTTCTCCGTCTGCCATATTTTTTACTTAATTATTTTGTGCGTTTTGCTTTTTTTTTCAATCTCTCGAAAGTACACAAAATTGCTAGTTTTAGACCGCAAAAAAACACCTTACTTACTAACAAATTTTTGTTGAAAAAAGGGGTGTTTATTTAAGACTTTAATAATGACGTTATAATTATTTTTGAGATATACCATTAAGTCTTAACTTTAATAAGATTTAAATAAATTTCAGATTATGGATGCAAATTTTTCGACTAAGGTTAAGGATGTAATCACCTACAGTAAAGAAGAGGCTTTAAGACTTGGACATGACTATATAGGTGTAGAACATTTATTATTAGGAATTATAAGAGAAGGTGATGGCCTAGCTGTTAAAATATTAAACTCTTTGGGGGTTGATTTAAAGGTTTTAAGAAAACAAATTGAACAGTCAACCAAAATTGGTGATGGAACTGCTAGTCATTTAACTAATATACCTTTAGTAAAGCAAGCTGAGAAAGTGCTTAAAATCACTTATTTAGAAGCTAAGGTTTTTAAAAACAACATAATTGGTACTGAGCATTTATTACTTTCTATTTTAAAGGAAGAAAACAACATAGCAGCACAAACGCTATCAAAATTTAATGTATCTTATACCGATATTAAAGAAGAAATAATGATGATGAATCTAATAGAAGAAGATAATCAGCCAAGAGCTGAATTCCCGAATTCAGATAATGAAGAAGATGATGATGGAAAAGGTTTTATGGGTGGTTCCGGTGGAGCTGGCGCTCAAAAGGGTGGCGATGTAAAATCAAAAACTCCTGTTTTAGATAACTTTGGTAGAGATTTAACTAAATATGCTGAAGAAGGAAAATTAGATCCTATTGTAGGTCGTGAAAAAGAAATTGAAAGAGTTTCTCAAATTTTATCAAGACGTAAAAAGAACAACCCTATTCTTTTGGGAGAACCTGGAGTTGGTAAATCTGCTATTGCAGAAGGTTTAGCGTTAAGAATTACTCAAAAGAAAGTTTCTAGAGTTTTGTTTGGAAAACGAATTGTTACGCTTGATTTAGCTTCTTTAGTTGCTGGAACAAAATATAGAGGTCAGTTTGAAGAGCGTATGAAAGCTGTAATGAATGAATTAGAGAAATCTCCAGATATTATTTTGTTTATTGACGAAATCCACACTATTATAGGTGCTGGAGGTGCTTCAGGTTCTTTAGATGCTTCTAACATGTTTAAACCTGCACTAGCAAGGGGTGAAATACAATGTATTGGAGCAACTACTCTTGATGAGTACAGACAATACATAGAAAAAGATGGAGCTTTAGAAAGACGTTTTCAAAAAGTAATTGTTGAACCTACTTCTGTTGATGAAACCATTACTATATTAAACAACATTAAAGATAAGTATGAATCTCATCATAATGTTAACTATACTGACGAAGCAATTGAAGCTTGTGTGAAGTTAACTGATAGATACATGACTGATAGACACCTTCCTGATAAAGCAATTGATGCTTTGGATGAGGCTGGTTCTAGAGTGCATATTACAAACATAAAGGTTCCTAAAAACATTATTGAAATCGAGAAAAAAATCGAGGAAATAAAAGAGAAAAAGAACCATGTTGTTCGTAGCCAAAAATACGAAGAAGCAGCTCAATTAAGAGATACTGAACGTAACTTACTAAAAGATTTAGATGTTGCTAAAAATGCTTGGGAAGAAGAAACAAAAAACAACAGAGAAACCGTAACTGAAGACAATGTTGCTGAAGTTGTGGGAATGATGACTGGAATTCCTACAAGAAGAATTGCTCAAGCTGAAGGAGATCGTTTAGTTAAAATGTATGACGAAATACATGATAAGGTAATTGGACAAGATGAAGCAATTAAAAAAGTTGTAAAAGCAATTCAACGTAATAGAGCAGGATTAAAAGATCCTAACAAACCAATTGGCTCATTTATATTCTTAGGTCCAACAGGCGTTGGTAAAACTCAGCTTGCAAAAGTTTTAGCTCGCTACTTATTCGATTCTGATGATGCTTTAATTAGAATTGACATGAGTGAGTATATGGAAAAATTTGCTGTTTCAAGATTGGTTGGAGCGCCTCCGGGATACGTTGGTTATGAAGAAGGTGGCCAATTAACTGAAAAAGTTAGAAGAAAGCCCTACTCTATTATTTTATTAGATGAAGTAGAAAAAGCTCACCCAGATGTTTTTAACTTATTGCTACAAGCACTTGATGATGGTATTTTAACTGATAGCTTAGGAAGGAAAATAAACTTTAAGAATACGATCATTATTATGACATCTAATATTGGAGCTCGTCAACTAAAAGACTTTGGTCAAGGTGTAGGCTTTGCAACTTCTGCTAAAAAAGAAAGTGCACAAGAGCATAATTCATCAGTTATCCAAAACGCACTTAAAAAAGCCTTTGCTCCTGAATTCTTAAATAGGATTGATGATGTTGTAATGTTTAACTCATTAAAACTTGAAGATATTCACAAGATTATTGATATAGAATTAGATAATTTATATAAGAGAGTTGCTGACTTAGGTTACACCATTGATTTAACTGAAAAAGCGAAAGATTATATTGCAGATAAAGGATATGATGAAGCTTATGGTGCTAGACCATTAAAGAGGGCTATTCAAAAATATTTAGAAGATCCATTAGCTGAAGAAATTATTCAATCTACTATTCATGCAGGGGATACAATTAAAGTTGAATTAGATGATGTAACAAAAGAGTTAATATTCTCTGTAGTAAAAGGAAAAAAGAAAAAAGACAACTCTAAGGAAGAAGATAAATAATATTAAAAAAGCAACTTTAAAAGAAAAAGGCTACCATTTGGTAGCCTTTTTTTTATATCTTAAATAATTAAATTTGAATTATTCAAATCCTAATTTATGCATCATCTTATCTGTAACTCCAGTTCTAGAAAAACCTCCATCATGGAAAAGGTTTTGCATAGTTACATATTTAGTTAAATCGGAGAACATTGCAATACAATAGTTCGCACAGTCTAATGCCGGTGCATTTCCTAAAGGTGAATTTAAATCAGCATAATCATATAAAGAGTTGAAACCTTTAATTCCACCACCAGCTGTTGTTTTAGTTGGCGATTGAGAAATGGTATTTATTCTAACTTTTTTATCTACTCCATAATAATAGCCAAAAGTTCTAGCTATAGATTCTAATAATGATTTCGCATCAGACATGTCATTATAACCAGGTATAGATAATTGAGCCGCAATAAATGAAAGTGCTAAAATAGAACCCCATTCATTCATTATATCTTTTTGCTTAGCTACTTTCATTACTTTATGAAAAGAAATGGCAGAAATATCCATTGCTTTATGGTAGTATTCATAGTTAGCTTCAGTGTAATGTATTTTTTTTCTAACGTTAATCGACATTCCAATAGAATGCAATATAAAATCAATTTTACCAAACTTTTCTTCAGCCTTATTAAAAAGGTTTTCTAAATCTTCAATTGAAGTTACATCTGCTGGTACTATGTCAGAATTAGTTTTTTGAGCAAGTTCATTTAACTCTCCCATTCTTAATGCTATTGGAGCATTTGTTAAAATAAATTCAGCACCTTCTTCGTGTGCTCTTTCTGCAACTTGCCATGCTATTGAATTTTCATTTAATGCTCCGAAGATAATTCCTTTTTTACCTTTTAATAAATCGTTTGCCATTTTTATATTTTCTTAATTATACTTGCTTGTTCTTCTTCTTTTGGCAGAAGCTGGTGTTCTATGATACTTCTTTCCTCCTCCTGCACCTATTTGCCCAGCAGTACTTCCTCTTCTGTGAGGATTACATGATGGTAATGAAATTGAAACTAAAAATACCAGGACAAAAGAGAGTACTATATATTTTTTATTTTTCATAATAATTGCAAATATATTAATTTGAAATAAGATTTTTAGCATTTTCTCTAGCTGCTTTAGTTAATTCTTTACCACTTAACATTTTAGCTAATTCATTTATACGATCCTCCTTAGATAAAACTGATAATGTAGTTATTGTTTTATCATTAGTAATTTTCTTTGAAATTTTATAATGATGATTACCTTTTGCTGCAACTTGGGGTAAATGAGTAATTGCTATAACTTGCATCGAACTACTCATCTGTTTCATTATGCTCCCCATTTTATCAGCAACATCACCAGATACTCCTGTATCAATTTCATCAAATAAAATAGTAGAAATATCTGTTGTTTTACTTAAAATTGATTTAATGGTTAACATTAATCGGGAAAGCTCTCCACCTGATGCCGCTTTATGCAACTCTATTGGTGAAAAACCTTTGTTGGCTGAAAATAAGAATGTAATTTCATCTAAGCCATGTTCATTTAATTTATCACTCAATGTTTGCCTAACTTCAAATGAAGCTTCTGCCATTCCTAATTCCGATAAGTTGGTTAATATTTCTTTTGATAGTTTAGCAAAAGATTTTACTCGTTTAGCTGAAAGTTGTTTTGCTATATCTCTTAGTTCTTTTTCTTTTAATTCTAATTCTTTTAAATGATTTTCAATTTCTTCATCAAAAGAATTGATTTTAGCCAATTTATCTTTTAACGTTTCTTGAAGATGAATCAATTCATTTGAATTAGATAAATGATGTTTTTGTTCTAAGCTATAGATCGAATTTAGCCGAAGGTTTATATATTCTGCATTATCTGTATCAAAATCAGAATTGTCATTTAACAATTCTATTTCTCTAGCTATATCGGCAACTTCAATAAATGTAGAGTTTAATCTCTCCGAAATATTTTTATAATCTTCTGAGCAATGACTTAGTTTGCTAAATGATTGTTGTATAGATTTTATTGTGCTTACTATATTATTGTCAGAATTATTAAATGCTTCAACAGAAAACTGTAAAACTTCTTTAATTTCTTCTGAATTATTAATTATTTCTAACTGTGCCTCTAGTTCTTCTTGCTCGTTTTCTTTTAATGAAAGTGCTAATAATTCATTTAATTGAAAAGTTAAATAATCAACATCCGATTTTGCTGTTTTTTCTTGGTTAACTAAATTCTCATAAGCTCTTTTTAAAGCAATATATTTTTTGAATTCTTTTTTATAAAGGATTACTTTATTAGATAATTCAGCATAAGAATCAACAACATTAAGTTGAAAATCAACATCTTTCACTTGAAGCGTTTGGTGTTGAGAATGAATATCAATCAATAATTCAGAAAACTCTTTAAGTACAGTTAAATTTACTGGGGTGTCGTTTATAAAAGCTCTAGATTTACCCGTAGGAGATATTTCTCTTCGAACAGTCGTTTCATTATCAATATCTAAGTCGTTTAAACTGAAAAAAGAAGCATGTTTCTCCTCAATTATCTTAAAAACTCCTTCTATCACACATTTTTTTGATTTATCGTTTAAAACAGATGTATCAACTCTTTTCCCTAAAATTAACGACAAAGCACCCAGGAGGATAGACTTCCCTGCTCCTGTTTCTCCTGTAATTACAGTAAAACCATCATTAAAGTCCACTTTAAGTTCTTCAATAATAGCGTAGTTTGCTATATATAAATAACTTAACATTATTTTTTTAAGATTTTTTCGTAATCATTTCCATTTGCAGGGTTAATTCTTTTGAGCAATAGAACTACTTCTGCTTTTTCAGAAGGTTGAGCTTCTTTAAATAAATCAATCAACTCATCTTTTTTAGCATTAAAAAAAAGTTGTAATTGAAAAGAATTCATGTCGTAGTTAAATACGCTTTCCAAATTTTTTAATGAATTAAATACTACTTTTCTTCCTTCACTTGCATCTTTAGTCATTATATCAAAACCTAATCTATGGTAATTATAAAAGGTTTTTCTAAGTTCAGCATAGTTTGGCTTTAAATAATTTTCAGCCATCCAGTATCTATTTTTAGTATCTTCAAAAGCCTTCCATCCTGTATTTGGTGCACTTTGTGCATTTGTAACAATAGTTTGTGCTTTAATTAAGTTTTGAGTACCTCCGTTCAACTCAAATGAATCATAATCTAATGCTAAAATCATGTATGCATAAAATGAGAGCGTTGACGTTAAATTAGAAATAAAAGTAGTTTCTGAATAGTCTAATTGATCAAATTCATTAAAGGTAAATTCAAAATCTCTATCAATATGGTTTAGCAAAGTTGAGTTGTAAGAAGAGTTAAACACTGGTCTTCTTGATTGAACTTGAATTGTAGCTTTAAATGAACCAACTGATACCTGTTCTGTAATATTAATAAGTATAGTACACTCTATTCGTTCTTGATTACTATATACATGATTAGTCCATTTACGGTTATTCATAAACTCATAAATAGCCTTTTGCATTACATCAAAAATACTTTTATCAGAACCTGTAACCTGAGAAGAATTTACTTGAACATTACAGTTTAACTCTTGAGCATTTACTAGTGAATTGAAATAAAGAGAGAATACAAAAATTAATATTATTCTTAGTAAATGATTCATTAAAAATGTATTTATTACTGTTTAAGTAAAGATATGATTTTATTAAAAATATCAGACGCAACTAATGCTTTAGATTTTAACTCAAAATCTTCTACATTATTGTTTTTATCGATAATTGTAACTTTGTTTGTGTTATGTCCAAAGCCTGCACCTATGTCATTAAGTGAGTTTAAGATAATCATATCCAAGTTTTTAGAATTTAACTTTTTAATAGCATTCTCTTTCTCATCATTAGTTTCTAAGGCAAATCCAACTAATAATTGATTTTGCTTTTTAATTTCCCCAACAGATTTTAAAATATCTTTTGTTGGTGCAAGCTCTATAGTTAGTGAATCTGTTTTCTTTTTAATCTTTATATCGCTAACATTTTTCGGACTATAATCAGCAACAGCGGCTGACATTATAATAATATTAGCATCGTCAATATTATTATGAACTGCATGATACATTTGCTGTGCCGATTCAATTTTAATAGAATTAATTAAAGGATTTATATCAAGATTGTTTGGTCCAATTACTAAAGTAACTTCGGCTCCAAGTTCTAATGCCTCCTCAGCTAAAAATAATCCCATTTTTCCTGATGAATTATTTCCAATAAATCGAACAGGATCAATTTTTTCAAAAGTTGGTCCAGCTGTTATTAAAACTCTCTTACCAAACAATGATTTATCTTTTCTGAAATTTTTTTTAATATCTTCAACTATTTGTTCTGGTTCTTCCATTCTACCCTTTCCTACTAAACCACTAGCCAACTCTCCTTCTTTCGCATCAATTATAACATTACCATAACTCTTGAGGGTCATTAAATTTTTTGTAGTAGAAGGATGTATGTACATATCTAAATCCATTGCTGGAGCAATATACACTTTGCTTTTACATGATAAATAAGTAGCAAGTAATAGATTATCAGAAATACCATTAGCCATTTTAGCTATAGTATTTGCTGTAGCTGGAGCTATAACAAATAAATCAGCCCACAAGCCTAAATCAACATGATTAGTCCACTCTCCAGTGATTTCATTAAAAAAACTTGAATTAACTGGGTTTTCAGAAAGAGTTGCTAATGTTAAAGGAGTTACAAATTCTTTAGCAGCAGGTGTTAAAATTACTTTAACATTTGCTCCATTTTTTTTAAACAGCCTAACTAATGAGGCTGTTTTATAAGCAGCTATACCCCCAGTTATTCCTAGGAGTATATTTTTGCCAGCAAGCATATTGTCGCTTATTTTTCTTCTGTTTGTTGTTCTTGTTTTCTAAAATAAACTTTACCGTCGATAAATTCTTTTAACGCCATAGCGTTTGGCTTTGGAAGTTTTTCGTAGAATCTAGAAATTTCAATTTGCTCTCTATTTTCAAAAATTTCTTCTAAATTATCAGTAGTAGATGCAAATTCAGCTAATTTACTAGTCAACTCTTCTTTTAAGTCAACAGAAATTTGATTTGCTCTTTTAGCAACAACTACACATGACTCGTAAACGTTACCTGTAACGTTTTCAATCTCATCCATATTTCTTGTAATAGTAGAATTTTCTGCGTTTGTAGTTTTGAAATTCATAATTATAAATTTTCTTGTTTAAATTTATTTAACTCCTCAGTCGTTTTTGTATAATAATTTTCAGCTTCTTTTAAATACTTACTTTCTTTAAAAGAATCTACAAAGGTATAATAAGCTTCGATAGTATTGTTAAATCTTTCCAGTTTTTTTTCTTTAATACTGTTAATTGCTAAATAATAATTGGATTTTAGTATTAAAAGAGAGATTTCTTCTCGATGTTTTGTATCAGGAAAATCATTTAAAGTATTATTTAAAGCAATTATTGCCGCTTTGTAATCATATATTTTATAATACTGTTTAGAATTATCGAAAGACTTCTCTTCCAATTTAACTCTTAATTTATCCATCAAAGTATTAGTCGAATCTATTAATTCATGTTGGGGGTATGTATTTGCAAAAAATTGGAGTTCATTAATTGCGTTAAATGTATTTGTTGGGTCTAATGAAGGTATTGGAGAAAGTAAATAATGACAATAAGCATTCATAAACAATGTCTCTTCGGCATGTTTACTTGAAGGGTAAGTAGTTGAAAATTTCTTAAAATGATACGATGCTTCGTATAAAAAATCAAGATAATAATTTGAGTAACAATAGTAATAGTAAACCTTTTCAGCTCTGTCTGTACCTCTAAACAAAGGTACTAACTCTTCGAATAGAGGTAATGCACGCTCATACTTTTCATTTTCAAACAAAGAAACAGCTGTTTCATATTTTAAATCAAAGTCCTTCCCTTTTAAAATTTTCTGATACTTACTACACCCTGTAATGAATAGTAACACAATTAAAACTAAAAAAAGTTGCCATTTTTTAAACATTCGGCAAATATAGTATTTTATCAACTTTGAAAACGTTAAAATATGCTAATAATTAATCTTTAACTTTTAAAAAGAATACAATTGTAAACCTTCTATCACTAGATTGATAATACTGAATTTTTTGAAATTTAGGATCATTTTCATAAAATTCATATGGCTGGCTTCCTGGTCTTAATTTTGGACGATTTCCATAATGTGAATCCCAAACAACTAAATCTCCAACTTTTAAAGTGTCTGTAGCCTCCTTAACAAGAGAAACTGGTCTATTTTTAAATTCGGCCTCATTCTTACCTGCATAAAAATAAAATAAAGTATGAGAAACTGCTAACCTTGAATTTTCAGTAATTAAAACTTGTTGTCCAGGCTGAGGATTTTTTGATATTTTAACTTGGTCATTAAACCATTTGGCTGCTTTTTTTACAGTTTTTTCTTCGGGTTCAATTTTTCTAGTATCTATTATAGAAAAGCCAACTGCTATTGCTAAAAGAGAAATAATTAATACCAATCGTTTAATTGGAATAGGTATTAAGATAAGACCAAAAGTTAATAATGCAAAGATTAGCGATGACCAATTTCTAATTTCTTCATTTAGTTTAATAAAATTATGATCATATGTTTGATAAACTGCAATTAGTATAATTAATGGAATTAGAAACAAACCAATTTTCCATCTAGGTTTTAATAAAGCTAAATTATCAAAAGAAAGAACTCCAATAATTGCAAGAAAAGGTGATATTGTTAAAAGATACCTTAAATTACCTCCATTGCCAATACTAAACTCCATAAACTGAGCATTAAAAGCACAATTTAAAAGAAAGACAACTAAAACGGGAATTAACAATATCCATACTGGTTTAATTTTTTGTAAAATTAAACTACCCAAATAATTAAAAAATAAAACAACATTTAATGAACCAAAAATAACACTTGACATCAAGAAATAATGATCAAAACCTTGCCTAGGATATGCATCTTTTAATTGCTCCGAATAAGTCTTAATTTCATTAACAACATGAAGAAAATCTCCAGTTTGTACAAATCCTATTATAAAATTAATTACTGTAAAAGTTCCTGTTAAAACTGCTGGTAACCATTGCTTTTTAGCTACCAAGTATATAAAATATAATCCTGATAATACATGTAACTCTTGTCGGGTAAATGCGACATATGAAAGAATAAGAGCTGCAAATACATATTTTTTATTAAAATGTTGAAAAGTAGCTAATACTAATAAAAAAGCAACTAATATTTCTGCATAGCTCCTAAAAGAAAGCATAAACCATAAAGGCTGAATCCCTAGTAGGAAAAAGATTATTAAAGAATATTTACTTTTAAGCTGTTGTAAAATTTTATAGGAGAAAAAAACAGTGAAGCCAGCTAAAAAACTATTAAAAAGTTGAAGTACAGAATAACCTCCTAAAGCTGGTAAAACAAAAAATAATTTATATCCTGTTTTTGAATTTGCCCCTAGGATTGACATTGGATTTCCCCAAAAGTTTTGCATTCCATTAAAGTTTGCAATTTCATCATGCATATAAAACCCATCAGAAAAACGAGAAAATCCAAAGTAGACAAGTGATAATACAAATGTTAATATTAACAAAGTCGTATTTGACAAGTAATTATCTATTTGAATATTGATATTTGTTTTTTGATTTTCTTTTGTTGCCATCAATTTAATTTTTTTCTAACCAAGTTTTCAAATCATTTTTGTACTGATATGCTGTTAAACTCAGTAATTTTTGATCATCAAATATGGTATCGCCTGATTCTATTTTTAAAGCCATTTTAGGCCAATCAATTAATTCAATTTCAATATTGTATTTTTTTGCAAAAAAAGCTGCAACTTCATAGAGACTAAAATTATCCTTGCTACCTATGTTAAATGTTGAATTTTTATCTGATTGTATTTTTAATGTTTCAATTATTGATAAACAAATGTCTTCCACATGAGTAAATGTTCGTTTTACCTCACCTTTACCAAAAAGTGTAATATTTTGATTGTTTTTTGCTTTATTTAGAAAGAATCCTATTGTTCCGTAAGAATAGTCATCACTAAAAACATTGCCATACGGAACACAAACACGAAAAATGGAGTAATCTATGTCAAAATTAGTAGCATACATTTTTAAATAACTTTCACAAGACAACTTATTCTGTGCGTATATTGTTAAAGCTTCTTTCTCATCTTCTTCTTTTAAAAATTTATTTTTCACTCCTTTATAAACCAAACGAGTTGAAGGGTAAATAATTCTAGCTTTAGAATTTGTTTGGCGATGATGATTAAGGATATTTAATAAGCCTTTCTCGTTAACATCAATAAATTTATTTGGATTATCAAAAGCGACATTAGTTCCTGTTAATCCTGCAAAAACAAATATGTAATCAACATTAAAATCTATTTGTTCAACTTCTTCTTCATATGAAATGTCAGCTTTAAAGTAATTAACTATTGAATCGATAGATTTATCTCTAACTCCAGAAGCTAAAACATTATGTCCATCTTTTTGTAAATAATGAACTAAATGCCGACCTAAATAACCGTTTGCACCAAAAACAATTGATTTTTGCATAAGGTAAAAGTAATATCTTATCTAAAAAAAACCAATTTAATAATTTAATAATTAAATCTTAATACCTAACACACACACATCATCTACTTGCTCCATATCTCCTTTCCACTCATTAAAAAATTTATTTAATAAGTTTTTTTGATCGTCCATTTTTTGCGTACAGTTTAGCATTAATAATTTTTTGAATGTTTTATACTTTAACTTTTTTCCTTTTTCACCACCAAACTGATCAGCGTATCCATCTGTAAATAAATAAATCATATCATTTTTATGGATAGATATTGTGTGAGTTTTGAATGGAGATAATTCATTTGTATAACTCCCTATTGGTTGTTTATCTCCTTTAATTTCATATAAAACGGTATTGTATCCTTCTTCTATTTTGCAACTAATAGGCAAGCTAGAAATAGTATTATTATTTGTACTCAATATATACAAGGGGTTATTTGCCCCTGAGAATTGAACTGTTTGATTTTTATAATTAATTGCACAAATTGCAATATCCATTCCATCTCTAACATTAAACTCATTGTTTTGAGCAAAAGTATCAATTACAAATTCACGTGTTTTATCTAATATTAATCCAGGTTCTGTTAAATTATATTCTCTTACAGATCTATTTAAGGCATGATGGCAAACAACACTTACCATTGCACCCGGAACTCCATGGCCAGTACAATCTGCAACCGCTATAAGTACAGTGTCATTTTCTAATGGGTGCATCCAATAAAAATCTCCAGCAACAATATCTTTTGGCTTATACAAAACAAAACCATCTATTAAATGTTTATTCAATAAGCTATTTGCAGGTAAAATAGCTTCTTGAATCCTTTTAGCATAAGTAATAGAATCTGTAATTTCTTTATTTTTCTCTTCAATTAATTTATTTTTTTCTTCTAACTGATAGTTACTTTTCTTTTTTAAGCGGTATCCCCTATAAATAACTAATGCAA
This sequence comes from Vicingus serpentipes, assembly GCF_007993035.1. Lineage (NCBI taxonomy): Bacteria > Pseudomonadati > Bacteroidota > Flavobacteriia > Flavobacteriales > Vicingaceae > Vicingus > Vicingus serpentipes. The sequence goes on along the minus strand of NZ_VOOS01000002.1, from coordinate 101,628 downwards.
CAATTCCCATAAGTAATAATCCTATAAAACCTACCAAAACATAGGTTTGTTGTTGTTTTATTTCTTGATTATACTTTAAATCTTTAATTTTTTCAGCTTCTGCTGTGGCTAGACTATCTTTTATAAATTTCTTTTGATATTCATATTGATATTGTTTCTGTATAGTAACTTCTTTAACAGACTCACTACTTATACTATCTTGCATTTGATAAAACAATTCTTGCATTAAATATGCTTCTTCAAAATCTTTTTTAATTACAGCTATATTTTTTAGAATATTGGCAGCACTTTTTATAGATTCAGGATAGCCTATTTCTTTTGCAATTCTGAAACTTTTTTCAGCATATTTTTTTGCCCCAGTAAAGTCTTTTAATGCTTCTAATGTTAAACTTATATTACACATAGAATAAGCCCTGCCTTCATTATCATCTAACTCATTAAATATTTCATAAGCTTGTTTATGTTTTGTTAAAATTTGATTTAAAGTCTTTACATCATTTTCACCATTGAGTTCACTTAATTCTATAGAAGCTTTTTTACTTAGAGATGTAGCAATACCTTTTGAATAACCAATCTCTGTATAAATTTTAATACTTTGATTAAAGTAATCAATTGCTAAGGTATTTTTATTTTGCTCTTTGTAAATTGATCCTATATTGCTATATAATCTTGCAACTCCTTTTTTAGAGCCATGTTCTTTCTCTATCATTAAAGCATCACGATAGTAGTTTATAGCCTTTTCATATTCTTTTTGATAATAATATATGCTTCCTATATTATTTAATGATAAAGCAACCTCCTCTTGTTCATTTAATTCTCTATTAATCTTTAACGAACGATGGTAATACTCTAAAGCTTTTAAAACATCTCCCTGCTGTTTAAATATATATCCAAGATTATTTAATGCTGTTGGAATTACAGCTAAATCATCTATTTCAACACTTAGTTGTATAGCTTTTTCAAAATTGCTTATCGCTTTAGTTATATTATCGTTATTGTAATAATAAAATCCATAATTATTATAGCCTGATGCTAAATGTTTTTTATAAATGTTTTTTGATTCTTTATTTATTAATTGCTTTGATTTAGTAATTAATAAATTATTGTATTGAACCCATATTTCATTATCACATTCAGAAATTAAAACATTTAAACAATTTAGTTTTGAAGTGTCTTCTTTCGATTCATGATATTCTTGTAATAAAGTATCAATTAAAACTTTATCTTTTTCTGTAAGTGTTTTTAAATCTAGAGAATCTATTAAATAAAAACTTTTATCAGCAAATGTTTGTGCACCAATATTTTGTAATAAAAATACAATGAACGTTAGAAATACTAAAAAGTGTTTTTTACACATAAAAAATAAAATCTTGTTTAAGATAATCTTAATAAACAAAATGTGCAATTATCTTCCTGAAAAAATAGCTTGAAATTTTAATTTTTTGTTTTATGAACTATGTATGTTGGTCGTTGCTTTACGCTCTCAAATGTTTTACCAACATATAAACCAACCATACCTAAAACCGAAATAATTGTACCCGATAAAAAAGTAAGCAACAATAAAATACTTGACCAACCTTCTACTATTATATCGCTATAAATGTAAAGAACAACCATAACTATTGCAGCTATAATGGATAGAAATGAGAGTAACACACCAAACTTAACAGCTAGTCTAAGAGGTTTGTCTGAAAATGTTAAAATTGTATCCATAGCCAACCTCAATCTTTTTCCAAAAGAATATGAAGATTTTCCATCCTCACGCTCCGCATGTTCAATATCTACTTTAGTGTAATTAAAACCAACTAGTTGTTGTAACATTGGATAATATCTGTTGTGATCTTTAACTTGAGCCATAGCATCAACAGCAATACGGTGATAACATGCAAAATTTGCGACAGTTCTATCTTGCTTAGTTTCGGTTAAATAACCCAAAGTGCTATAAAAAATTCGGGAGAGCATTCTTTTAAACGCATCATCCTGCCTATTTTTTCTACTGGCAACAACTATTTCATATCCGTCTAATGCTTTGGTATAAAGTTTTATAATTTCTTCTGGTTGATCTTGCAAATCACAATCCATCGTAATTATAAAATCTCCTTTACTAGCATCCAAACCGGCTTGTATAGCATGCTGTTGTCCGCAATTATGACTAAGTTTAATTCCTTTTACTTTTGAGTTTTTTGAGCAATTCTCTAAAATTTTATTCCAAGAATTATCAGGACCACAGTCTTCAACTAATATTATTTCATAACTGTCAGTTATTTTGGATATTGCATTAACAATGCGTTCAACCAATTTATCTACAATATTTTCAGCTCTGTATACCGGGCTAACAACTGATATTTTAACTTGTTCACTCATTTAATTGACCTAATATAATACTGTGCTCCTATTGGACACCAAGTTAAAATTTTTTCTAATCCTAATAATGGTTTAAAAAACTTATGTCTTGGTAAGAACAAAGTGAAGTTAAGATTTTTTAAATTTAAGCCACTTTTAATGGTTATCATCTTATGGTAGCTAGGCTTTAAAAGAACTGCATCTTCATCAAAAGGACACTCGTTAACAACCTTTCTTGTTAAAGGATTATTAGGATTATGTTCAAAATTATAAAATCTACCTCCTGGTTTTAAAACTCTTCTTATTTCATTTAAAATGTTTTCATGCAATTTATGTTCAATATGATGAAAAACCATTGATGTAAATATTAAATCGAACTGGTTATCGTCAAATGGTATTGTAGAACCATTAAAGGATTGAAATATGGCATTTTCAATTTTTTTCTGATTAGCTTCTTTTATACTTTGCTCAGAAACATCTATTCCTACTATCTGTGAATTATTAAAATATTTTCTAAAATACTTCGAACTATTCCCGTCACCACATCCAAAATCTAAAATTCTTATTGAATCATTAGCTTGTTCATATTTTAAAACTTCTAATATTTTATACTCACTGAAATAATCACTGTCAGCACCACTTATTTCTACAGATTTATCATGTGTAGCTCTGTAATCTTTTGCAAATTCATCAAAATTATCAAACTCTCTCTTCATAGTATTTATCTTAACTTAAGGCTTTTAGCTCACTTAGTAATCTACTCTGATTAAGTATTTCTTCATATTTATTTTCTTTGTCATTTTCGTTTACACAACGTTTAAATTCGTTCAGTAAACTTACAAAATGATTTTCAGCATCTACCTCATAATTAAATACTTCTCCTTGCTGTTCTAAAGTTATTGTTGGCTTATAATTTTCACCAGGAGTAAAAGCTCTTTGAGCTATTATCTTACCTTTACTTCCCCATATTTCATAATTACACTGATAAAAATTATCAAATCCAAAAGCAACTTCAGCAAAAAAACCAGATTTAGAACTTAAATATGCTCCACCATAAATATCAACTTCTTTACCTTCAAAATTTAAGTTAGCTGCTTTTACACATAAATCATTTCCTAAAAACAACTGACTAGCCCTAACAGTATAGGCAGCAGCATCTAGAAGAGAACCACCTCCTAAAGCATTATTATATCTAAAATTATCTTCTTCTAAAGGAGGAAATCCAAATGAACTTCTAAAACAACGAATTTCACCTATTTTATTTTTATTTATTAAGTTTTTTACAAATTGATGTTGACCATGATATAAAAACATAAAATTTTCCATAATCAACAAATCTTTTTCCTTAGCTTTTTCAACCATTTTTATGGAAGATTCATAATTCATAGCTAAAGACTTTTCAATTAAAATGTGTTTACCTGCATCTAAAGCTTTTAAAACCCATTCTTCATGAAGACCTGTTGGTAAAGGCATATATATTACATCTATGTCTTTTCTATCTAATAATTCTTGATAACCAATGATGTACTCACAGTTAAAAAGACTTGCGTATTCATTAGCTTTTTCTTTTGTTCTACTCGCTACAGCAATTAATTCATAATCAGGAATTGATAAAATTGCAGGAATAACACTCCTTTTTGCAATATTCGCACAACCTAATACTCCTAATCTTAATTTCATTTTGATTTTAATTTATAAACCTTACTACAGAAAGCAAACTTCTTGATTGAATATTTAAGTAATTATTAAACTTTATAAATGTTTTAATTTGATTCAAAGTCATCCAATTATACTTTTCGGGTAAATCAACACTAAAATCATCACCAACTTCAATAATCATATTCTTATTTTGTTCTTCAAAAAAACGACCACCTTCTTCAGACTGAAATGATGAATAAAGAACTTTGGCTTTGTTTTTTTCTGGTTCTAACACATAATCAATAAATTCAACTTCATACTCATTTAATCCTTTTCTGTAATTACCTGTTAAGCATTGAACAGATGGAGCTAACTCAATAATATCAAAATTACCCGATTCCATTTTTGCCTGAACTAAAAAATGATACACACCATTAATTTTTTTAATGATAAAGGCAATAATTCCTTCCTGAGCTGATTTAACTAAAGGTTGAGTCCATGATGCAACTTCTCTATTTCCAATTTCGGCTCGTACACCAATTACAGAAAAATATTTTTGTTGAAGGTGATGAATACTGAATTCATCTTTTGTCCATTCATTTAAATCCTTCAATGGAATTTTATCAACTTCTAATTCAGCAAAAGCCTTAAGACGGGTTATCCAAGAAATAATATCTTCAACTGTATTCATTGCATTTTTGGTATCCAATTCAGAAATCAAAAAGTCATATTCAACTGTTGATGAATTAGTTAATGCAAATTGTTTTAATGTAGATAAATCTCCATATGAAATACCTGAAATAACTGTTCTTGTATCCATATTAATAACATTATCTAACTTCAATAATTCTTTAATTTGTCCTAAAGTTAGCCAACAAAAATCTTCATTAACCTGAATATCACTAGTCACTTCTATAATAATATTTCTGTTTCTTTTTCTTAAAAAACGAGCACCTTGTTCAGATTGTAGTTGATCAAGAAGAATATTAACATCTTCTCTTTTTTCGATAAAATATTCCAAATACAATGGTGGATTCCCCTTATGTACTTGTGTGTAATTACTTTTTGTCGCTTGTAATGTTGGTGAAATTTGAACAGTATTAATGTTACCAGGTTCAATTTTGGCTTGCATTAAAAAATATAGAACACCATCTATTTTTTTAGTGATAATACCCAAAAATCCAATTTCAGGTTGATTTATTATAGGCTGTGTCCATTCCTTTACATTTCCCCAATTTGTTTTTATCTGAATTCCTTCAATAGAAAAAAATTTACCAGAGCTATGAACAAGATTTCCTGTTTCTCTTTCAAACTCCCAATTTTCTAACTCTGCAAAAGGAATTTCTTGAATATTATGGTGTGTTGAAGCCTTTTTCTCTTCCAACCACTTCATAAAATCATCTAGACTCATGTATGGATTGGATAGCGTTATAGCTGATTTTAAAAAGTTATATCCAACATCTTTATTCATAAATGCTAAAATAATAATAATAACCGTTTAGAATGGCATGTAAACAAAAAAAGCTCCCCATTTGGAGAGCTTTTATTTCTTTAAATAGGATAAGACTATTTAACTGTATCAGCTAATGCTTTACCTGCTTTAAATTTAGCAACTTTTTTAGCAGCAATTTTAATTTCTTTACCAGTTTGAGGATTTCTTCCTGTTCTAGCAGCTCTTGAAGAGATAGAGAAAGTTCCAAAACCAATTAATTGTACACTATCACCTTTTTTTAATGATCCTGATACTGCTCCGATAAAAGCATTTAATGCATTTCCTGCGTCAGCTTTAGTTAAACCTGCTTCTTTAGCAATTGCGTCTACTAATTCACCTTTGTTCATAATTTTTAAATTATTAAGTTAATAAATATTGTTATCAATCCAAATATAGGAGTTTTAGTAAATGATTTAAAATGAATGAAAGATAGTTATTAACAAGCTATTAACATTGCTATCATTGAGTTTCCTTAATTTCAAAAACGGAATTTTCCAAAGCTAGTTCAGTATTTTTAAAAACAAATCTAGCTTCATTTAATAAGTTGTCTAATTTTAAATATCGATTAGAGAAGTGACCGATAATCAACGACTTAGCCTTAGCTTTTAAAGCAACTTGTGCGGCTTGTTCAGCCGTACTGTGATAGGTTTCTTTAGCTCTTTTTTCTTCACTCTGCATAAAGGTTGCTTCATGATATAGTAGGTCTACATTTGTAATTTGAGGTATAATTGACTCGCAATATTTAGTATCTGAGCAAAAAGCATAGCTGCGAGATTTTGCAGGTTTTAATGTTAGCACTTCATTTTTTATCACTTTTTTAGTGTCAAACACAATATAATCTTCTCCATTTTTCAACTTATTGATGGCGTGTTTGGGGACACAATGCAGTTTTATTGCATCAGGATTAATAACTCTTGGTTTTGACTTTTCTTTAAAAAGAAAACCTGTACAAGGAATTCTATGTTTTAAAATTATAGTTGAAACCTCAATTTGATTATTCTCAAATATAATTTCAGATTGAACTGCTTGTGTTGGATGAAATATTAAAGGATACCTTAAAGCACTATAAGAGTATTTTAAATGAAGATCTATTATTTCTTTTAATTGAGGCGGTCCGTAAAGATGTAAATCTATTGTTCTACCTAACAAGTGCATGGTTTGCAATAAACCAATCAAGCCTAGATAATGATCTCCATGCAAATGACTTATAAAAATGTGATGTAATCTTTGAAATTTAACCTTATGCTCACGCAATTTTGATTGCGTTCCTTCTCCGCAATCGATTAAATAATACTGTTCATTAATATTTAAAAGTTGTGATGTTGGGTTTCTGTTTAGTGTTGGAGAAGCTGAAGCACTTCCTAATATTAAGACACTAAATTTAGTCATCTAAATCACCCAAATCTAAATCACGCTCGATCTCTTCCATAAACAAAAGATCTATTGCTTCTGGTAAAGTTGGTGTAATAGTTAAAACACTATCTAATTGAGAAATTACAATAAGCTTTTGTACAGATGCTTGTAGACAGCTCAATATAAAAGATCCAGAAGCTTCTTTACATAAACGATTACCTATTAAAAGTGCACTTAATCCGGATGAATCACAATACTTAACTGAAGTTAAATCAATTAAAATGTTTTTTTCTCCGCCTTTATTAATAAGTACTAGTTCTGCTTTTAAATCAGGAGAAACCACAGCGTCTAATTTATCGGTACTAAACACAATTAAAGTATAGTTATCGTATTTTTTAGTGCTAAAACTCATTCTGATATTGTTTTTTATAAATTTTAAGTAAAGGTAAAATATTTTAATTCTTATGAAAAATAATATCTACTTATCCTCATCTTTTTTGTAAGCAATTATAATTTTCTTAACTAAATCGTGTCTTATCACATCTTTCTCGTCAAAGCGAACAATTCCTATTCCCTTAACTCCATCTAAAACATCTACAGCGTGAGACAAACCACTTTGTTGATTTTTTGGCAAATCTATTTGAGATGCATCTCCATTTATTATGAATTTAGCAGACTTACCCATTCTAGTTAAAAACATTTTAAATTGACTTCTAGTTGCATTTTGAGCTTCATCTAAAATAACATAAGCCCTATCCAATGTTCGTCCTCTCATAAAAGCTAATGGAGCAATCTGAATTGTTCCATCTTCCATGATTTCACGAAGTTTTTCAACAGGTATCATATCCCTTAAAGCATCATATAATGGTTGTAAATAAGGATCTAATTTTTCTTTAAGATCACCTGGCAAAAAACCTAAATGTTCTCCAGCTTCTACTGCAGGTCGAGTTAAGATTATTCGTCTAATCTCTTTATTCTTTAAAGCTTTTACTGCTATTGCTACAGCAGTATAAGATTTACCTGTACCAGCGGGTCCTATTGCAAAAACCATATCATTTTGTTCACACTCTTTAACTAGTTTACGTTGATTGGCAGTTTTAGCTTTTACTATTAATCCAGCATTTCCATAGACTAAAACATCATCATTATGCTTTAAAGTTTGACTCTCTACCCCATCTTCTTCATCCATTAATCTTTCTATATTATTAGAAGTTAACTCCTTATACTTCAATAAATGTTGTATTAATAAGCTTATTTTGTGAGCAAACAAATCAATCTCATTATCACCACCTATTACCTTTAGTATATCTCCTCTAGCGATTACTTTTAAGTTAGGAAAATAGGTTTTTATTAAGTTTAATTTAGACTCATTAACACCATATAATTCTAATGGATTAATCTTTGATATTTCTATTAACTTTTCGCTCAAATGTTAATTTTTTAATTTATAACTTTGGTTTTATATATTTTGATACGTTAAATATCAAAATTAAGATGCAAAATCCACGAAAAGTGGCTTACTATTTATTAACTAAACATCTTTAATTTGTTTAAAAGTTAAAATGGCAATTATAACACTAACATCTGATTTAGGTTTAAAGGATTACTATGTAGCCTCTTTAAAGGGAGCTATTTTATCTCAAACACCTAATGTTAAGATTGTTGACATAACACATGAAGTGCCTTCATTTAACTTTTCTAAGGCTGCATTTATTATAAAAAATTGTTACAAAGATTTCCCTCAAGGAACTGTACATATAATTGGTGTTAGTGCAGAGTCGAGTATTGATATTCCACATATAGTTGTTTTTGAAAGAGGTCATTATTTTATTGGAGCTGATAACGGAATGTTTTCTTTAATTTTTGACAGCCCTCCCGAAAAAATTATTGAACTAAATATTAACCAAGATACTGACCGAATAACTTTCCCAGCGAAAGATGTTTTTGTTAAGGCTGCTTGTCATATTATAAGAGGTGGGACTTTAGAAGTAATTGGAAAACCTAAAGCTGAACTTGAAGTTCGAACTCTTTTTAGTGCGGTTTCTGAAAATAATACAATTAGAGGAATGGCTTCATATATTGACCATTATGGAAATATAATAACAAACATTACCGAAACCTTATTTAAATCTTTTGGTAGAGGTCGTAAGTTTGGAATCTTTTTCAGGAATACAAATTACGAAATCAATCAAATAACATCTTCTTACAACTCTGTAATTGAAGGTGAAAGAGTGGCAATGTTCAGCTCTACTGGATTTATAGAGATTGCAGTAAATAAAGGTAACGCAAGCAAACTATTTGGTATAAAAGAAAATGACATTATACGTATAGAATTTTATGATTAGAATAGTAAAAATGGTTTTTAAACCTGAAATGGTTGATGAGTTTTTAGCAAACTTTAAAGAAGATAAAGCCAAAATCAGAAATTTCGATGGTGTTGAACATTTGGAACTTTTACAAGATAAAAACCATCCAAATATTTATTTTACTTACAGTAAATGGAAATCTCCAAATCACTTAGAAAAATATAGAAATTCAGATTTATTTAAAGGAATATGGGCTGTTACAAAACCTATGTTTTCTGAAAAAGCACAAGCATGGAGTGTTGACTCAATTGAAAAATTACTTTAACAATGTCTTCAAACAGAATAGCTACATTTTTAAACCTTCAAGGACAAACTAGTCCTTCTCCTTATTTAATAGATGTTGACAAAGCTCAAGGCATTTATTTTTGGGATAAAAATGGTAAAAGATATATGGATATGATTGCAGGTGTTGCTGTTAACAACATCGGTCATAGTCATCCAAAAGTAATTTCTGCTATAAAAAATCAGTTAGACAAACATTTACATGTAATGGTTTATGGAGAGTATTTACAAGATGCTCAAATAGATTTAGCTGAGAATTTAGCTTCGATTTTACCTTCAAACTTAAATTGCTCTTACATTGTAAACTCAGGAACAGAAGCAAATGAAGCTGCGCTTAAACTAGCCAAAAGATATACTGGAAGACAAGCATTAGTAGCTTGTAAAAATTCTTACCACGGAAGCACACATGGAAGCTTAAGTGTAACAGGTAATGAAACTAAACAAAGTAATTACAAACCTCTATTACCTAACATCCAATTTATTGAGTTTAATAATATTGATTCTTTAGATATAATTACAAACAAAACGGCAGGAGTATTAATAGAAACCATTCAAGGAGATGCTGGATTAATAAAACCAACTCAAGAATTTCTGGTTGCTTTAAGAAAAAAATGTACTGAAACTGGGGCTTTATTAATTTTTGATGAAGTGCAAGTTGGCATGGGAAGAACTGGAAAGTTCTTTGCTTTTGAGCATTATAATATCATTCCAGATGTATTAACTTTAGGTAAAGCCTTAGGTGGAGGAATGCCTATTGGAGCTTTTATTTCATCTACTGAAATAATGCATTGTTTAACCCATAATCCGATGCTTGGCCACATTACAACATTTGGTGGTCATCCAGTAATTTGTGCTGCAGCAAATGCATGTATAAATGTTTTGAAAGAAGAAAGCTGGATTAAAGAAACTGAAAGTAAAGGTCAGTTTTTAGAAGATATATTAATTCAATCTTCTGCTATAAAAGAAATTAGAAGAGCAGGGTTATTTTTTGCTATTGAAATGGACTCTTTTGAAACAGTCAAAAAAGTTGTAGAAAATTGTTTAAAAAAAGGATTAATTGGGTTTTGGTTTCTATCTACTCCAAATGCATTTCGCCTATCTCCCCCTCTATCTATAACAACTAAAGAATTAGAACAAGCTGGTAAAATAATTTTAGATAGTATTAATACTATCTAAAACCTATTATCACCATCCAACAAATCACCTAAACCCCCTAAAATACTTCCTTCTCCTTTCCTACTTCCTCCCATTCGTGGAGCAGATGCAATAATTCTATCGGCTAATCTACTAAAAGGTAAAGATTGCACCCATACTTTTCCAGGTCCTTTTAATGAAGCAAAGAAAACACCTTCCCCACCAAAAAATGTATTTCTTATTCCTCCAACAAATTCGATGTCATAATCAACATCTTTAGTTAAAGCTACCAAACAACCAGTATCTACTTGTAGTTTTTCTCCAGGATTTAAAGTTTTTTCAACTATAGTTCCCCCAGCATGAATAAATGCAAATCCATCACCTTCTAATTTTTGCATAATAAACCCTTCTCCCCCAAAAAATCCAGCTCCTAATTTTTTCTGAAACTCAATTCCAACAGCAACTCCTTTTGCTGCACATAAAAAAGCATCTTTTTGGCAAATAATCTTTCCTTGATATTCTGTTAAATCAAAAGGAATAATTTTGCCCGGATAAGGTGCCGCAAACGTAGCATGTTTTTTACCCTGCCCTTCATGTGTATAAGCGGTTAAAAACAAACTTTCTCCCGTTAATAAGCGTTTTCCTGCAGAAAATATTTTACCAAAAACACCTGTATCTTGCCCTGAGCCATCACCAAAAATGGTTTGCATTTTTATGTCTGTGTCTTTCATCATTAAACTTCCAGCTTCAGCTATTACAGCTTCTTGTGGATCAAGTTCAATTTCAACGCACTGCATGTCGTCTCCTAATATTTTATAATCTATATCGTGTGCACTCATAATTTTAAATTTAAATGAGCTTAAAAATACAAGATTTGAAATAAAATGAAAAGTTAATTATTCTAAAAAAAAGGCTATTAATCCATCTGGATGTTCAGTGGCTTTTACATCAAAATCAAACCAATCAGATAAAGGCACATCATAACCTAAACCATTTAAATAATTATGTAAAGCTAGTTTTAATCCTTCAGAATATTTTAAGTGATCAGCTCCAGTTGGGTCTTCATGAAACAAATCATTTTCGGCAAAACCTTTAAACTTTGGACCAATAATTTTAATGCCAAATTCTTCTGGATTTTTACCAATAGGACTATGAGCTGTTGCAGTAAATTGATGCCAAAATGCTGATTGAATGCAATTAGATTCAAACAGCTGACGAACTATTTCTAAAGCGTCTATTGTTTCTTGTTCAGTCTCTGTTGGAAAACCATACATTAAGTAAGCGTGCACCATTATATTGCTATTCGAAAAAGATTTGGTTACTCGAGCAACTTGAGCAATATCAACTCCTTTCTTCATTTTTTCTAACAATCTATCTGACGCTACTTCCAATCCTCCAGTTACCGCTATACAACCAGATTTTGATAGCAATTCGCATAATTCGGGGGTAAAAGTTTTTTCAAATCGAATGTTAGTCCACCAAGAAATATAAACTTTACGTTTGATTAATTCTTCCGCTAAAGCTCTAAGCATTTTTGGAGGTGCAGCTTCATCCACAAAATGAAAACCATAAGTTCCTGTTTCTGCTATAATTTTTTCAATTTTATTTACTAAATCAACGGCTGTTGTGTTTTGGTACTTACTAATATAGTCGAGATTAACGTCACAAAAACTACACTGTTTCCAGTAGCAACCGTGAGAAACCGTTAGTTTATTCCACTTTCCATCACTCCATAAACGGTGCATAGGATTCATTACATCTAGAAAGGATAAATATTGATTATGCAATAATCCTTTGTAGCTTGGAGCAGGTAAATTTGAATGATGATAAATAGTATTTGGTAATTTGTTTTGATAAACAACTTTTCCGTTTTCTATTAAATAGGTACGTTCTAAATCTTGTTGTTCTATTTTACCCGCAATAAATTCGGTTAATTTTAAAAGAGGTCCTTCACCATCATTTAAGGTAATAAAGTCAATATATTTAAAAATTCTTGGATCCGATAATGATAACAACTCTGTATTACAATATCCTCCACCAAAAGCTACTTTAATATTTTTATGATGTTTTTTTAAGTATTGACCACATCGTAATGCTGAAAATAAATTACCTGGAAAAGGTATTGTAAAACAAACCAAATCAGGATTATGAGTAGCAATTTTATTGGCCAACAACAATAATAACTGATCTTCAACAATGGTTGTTTCATAACCTAAATATTCATCTATTTCATCAAAACTACTTGCTGCAGTAGCAATATGTTCAGCATATTTTGTAAATGAAAAAAACTCGTCAACATTAGCTTTTATAAAATCGCCTAATTCTTCAATAAACAATGTTGCTTTATGTTTGGCTTTATCAATAATACCTAAAGCACCAAAAGCCCAATCTAACTCCTCATCTTCTGGTAATTCACGATGCGATTGAGGCAAAAAACCTTCTTGTAAAATTTGATAAGCCTCAGTAACTTGATGATGTTGCAAAAACTTAATTACTCGCTCTACCTTATTAATATATTCCTGTTTCTGTTCATAAACTTTAGGAAACTGAAAGCTATTATGCTGTTGAGCTATGTTAAAAGCATTTGAAATAAAATCTTTAGTAAAAACCTTATTAAATAATTCGATACTTAAATCACACTGCTCAACCTCTAAATTTTGCGCATCTAAAAACCCTTTTAAATAAGCTGTTGCAGGATATGGTGTGTTTAACTGAGTAAACGGAGGAGTTATTAATAAGGTCTTTATTGACATGGGCTAAAGGTAATATTGAAATTGTTTTATCACAACTAAAATTCGCTAATTTTAGCTTTTTATGAGCCAACAATCAACAAAACATATTTTCTTAGTTAAACCAGCTAATTTTGGGTTTAATAATGAAACTGTTCAATCAAATGCATTTCAAAATACCATTAAAGAAAGTAACACATCTTTAAATGAGGTGGTATTAGCAGAATTTAATGATTTTGAAAACACTTTAATTTCAAATGGTGTAAACGTTATTGTTTTTAATGATACTTCCACTCCTATTAATCCTGATGCTATTTTCCCGAATAATTGGATTTCACTGCATGAAATTGGAAAAGTAATTATCTATCCAATGTTAGCACCAAATAGAAGAACTGAAGTAAATGAAGATTTTATAAATCAAATTGCTACTTGTTTTGAAATTAAAGAGCTTGTAGATTTAAGGCATTATGAATCTCAAAATAGATTTCTAGAAGGAACCGGTAGTATAGTTTTTAATCATAAAGCTAAAATTGCTTACGCTTGTTTATCGGAAAGAACCGACAAAAAAATATTTGAAGAAGTGTGTGAAATTTTAGGCTATCAACCCATAAGTTTTAAATCAGTTGATAGTAATAATAATCCTATCTACCATACAAATGTAATGATGTGTATAGGAACTAAGTTTGCAACTATTTGTTTGGAAAGCATAAAAGATATTCCTGAAAAAGAAAAAGTTATTTCTTCATTAAAAAAATCAGGTTTAGCAATAGTTGATATTGATTATCAGCAACTAAAAAGCTTTGCGGGGAACATGTTAGAATTAACTAATAAAGACAACAATAAAATAGTAGCACTATCGCAAAGTGCATTTAACAGCTTAACAATTACTCAAAAGCAAGTAATAGAAAATAATGCGAAGTTGCTTCCTTTAAAAATACCCACTATTGAAACTATTGGTGGCGGTAGTGCTCGCTGTATAATTGCTGAAATTTTCTTGGAAAAGAAATAGCTATTAATTTCCTAAATGAGACTTCATTTCTGCAACAAGCTCATTTCTTAAGCCGGCAAATTCGGTCTTGTTCAACTTATGATCGGCTTCATCAATAACCATTTCTAAAAAACGATTATAAAAAGCTAAAGACTTTTCGTCTTCTTTATTAATAATTGCTTTTAAAACCTCACGGTCTTCCCTATCAATTAAGTCTTTATATTTAAATATTTCATCTATTTGAAATAATGCTCCTGTTTTATCTATAACCTCCATATTTTATAAATTTAAAGTAGTTTACTAAAATTAATAAATTAGTCTAATAAAATAAACAAAAAGGTGTTATTATCTTTAAATATATAGTTAAAAGAATAGTACTCTATTTATTTAATTTCGTCGAAATGAGATTTATTATTTTTATTGCTTTCTTATTATTTAGTGTTTTATTAAAAGCAAATACCAATACTTTTATTATTGACTCAGATTCTTCTTCAACTGAAGAGATTACATCTGCAAAGAAGAAAGTAAATACAACTAAAAACGAAATTCAACTTGTGAATCGTTTTGACTGGTTTGTTGATTCAATAAACAATACTCTAAACGATACGGTTTCTCATTACGATTGGATTACAAATGATATCCATTTTAGAAAGTTTGATTTCTCAAAAGTTGAAGATACTTTAATGGTTTTATTAAATGATAGTAATGATTATTTTACTCCTCCAGTTAAAGGAAATGTTACCTCAGAATTTGGAAAAAGGCGTTGGCGATACCATTACGGAATTGACATTGATTTAAATACTGGAGATACAGTTCAGTCTGCTTTTGGTGGGAAAGTAAGAATATCAACCTATAGTAAAACATATGGAAATGTGGTTGTAGTTCGCCATAATAATGGTTTAGAAACTATTTATGCTCATCTTTCAAAACGATTAGTAGATATAGATTCTAACATTACTACTGGAACAGTAATCGGTTTAGGAGGAAATACCGGTAGAAGTTATGGGAGCCACCTACACTTTGAGGTTCGCTATTTTGATGAAGCATTAGACCCAAGAGATATTATTGCTTTTGAAGATTTTACCACGCACAACGATACCTTAGCAATATCTGAATGTAGTTTTGCTTATCGAGATGAATTAAAACTGCTTAATGCAATTAAATACCACAAAGTAAGAAGTGGTAATACCTTAGGACATATTGCCGCTAAATATGGAACTTCTATCTCTACCTTATGCCGATTAAATGGTATTCGTCGAACAAAAATATTACAAATAGGTGAACGTATAAGAGTTAGATAGAATGGAACTCACAAGCGATAAACATTATATCAATCATAATCTAAACGTTTATTACAACGAAATTAAATCATTCTCTAAGAAAAAAACATTTCTTAACTCCCCTTTTTATTCATCTCATCATCAAGAATTAAATGAGGTAATTAATGGTTTAGAATGGGATAATACGCTCTCTAAAACATTTCCCAATAAGGAAATATTACGTATTGTTTCATGGAACATTGAACGAGGCAAACAGTTGGATTATCTTATTGATTATTTTAAGACAGAAAAGGAACTTACCAAAGCAGATGTGATTTTAGTAATAGAAACCGATAACGGTATGGGCCGAACCAAAAATAGAAATGTTGCGAAAGAACTTGCTGAAGCTTTACAGATGAATTATTGCTTCTCCCCTTCTTATTTAGTTTTAGGAAAAGGTGCCATTGGAGAAACGGAACATTCCGACCAAAACACATTAGCTCTTCACGGAACAGCTATTTTATCAAAATATCCTATACAATTTGCCGAAGGAATTGAAGTTCCTCCAGTAAAAGAAGTGTTTCATAGTTCTGAAAAACGCTTAGGTTGTAAAAAAGGATTAGTAGCTCAAATTGAAGTAAACAATAAGACGATAAGTTTCGGAGCAATTCATATTGATTTAAGTTCAACTGCACAAGACAGAGCAAAGCAGTTGGGAGCAATAATAAGCGCATTACCAAAAAGTGATATTCAAATTGTAGGAGGAGATTGGAATTGTGGCACATTTAACTTAAGAAGAAAGTGGGAAATCATTACTCAGTCTTTTAGTAAGTTAGTAACTATTGGTTTTGCTGGAGCTATACAGCATTACATGACTCCAGAACTAAAATTTGAGAAGCCTTTATTTAATCTTTTAACTGAAAAAGGATTTGATTATAATACCTACAATGACAGAACTAAAGGCACATTGTATTTCGATATGAATGATATGCTAACCAATGAGAAAACAGCTAAGTTTATTCCTAATTTTTTAGTTAAAGAGTTAGAAAGAAGATTAAAACCATGGAATGGTTGTGTTCCATTAAAAATTGACTGGTTGGCTGGTAAGGGCGCTAAATCAATTAACGCTCAAACCATAGAAAAACCTCAAATTAATAACACTCGATTGTCAGACCATAATCCCATTTATGTGGACATAGGAATTTAAATTTTGTTATTAACAAACCTTGTTAAAATTTAGTTTAAAATGAAGCTGTTTTAGTACTTAAAATACTGAGGTTAATCTGTATTTTGCATTAAAAAGAATTAAAAGAGCTAAATGAAAGTTTGTATTGCCGAAAAACCAAGTGTTGCACGAGAAATTGCTAGTGTTTTAGGTGCCAATACTAAAAGGGATGGTTATTACGAAGGGAATGGATATGCCGTAACTTATACTTTTGGTCATTTATGCACACTTTTAGAACCTAACGATTATAGACCTGAGTGGAAAAGTTGGAACCTGAACAACTTACCCATGTTACCCGATAAGTTTAAAACAAAAGTTGTTAAAAATTCAGGCATTCAAAAACAGTTTAAAATTGTAAAAAGTTTATTCGATAAAGCAGAATTAGTTATCAATTGTGGGGATGCTGGTCAAGAAGGAGAATTAATACAACGCTGGGTAATAGACCAAGCTGGATATAAAGGTAAGGTTCAACGATTATGGATATCTTCACTTACAACTGAAGCTATAAAAGAAGGCTTTGAAAATTTAAAACCCTCAGAGAAATATGATAATTTATATTATGCCGGTTTTTCAAGATCAATAGGCGATTGGTTGTTAGGCATGAATGCCACCAGACTTTACACTTTAAAACATGGTGGGTATAAGCAAGTTTTATCTGTTGGCCGTGTTCAAACACCTACGCTTGCAATGGTGGTAAACCGGTTTAAGGAAATAGAAAACTTTAAACCTACTCCCTTCTGGGAATTACAAACCCTTTACAGAGATACATTGTTTAACTGTGAAGAAGGACGATTTACCAACAAAACAGATGGAGAAAAACTAGCAAACAAAGTAAAAGCAAGCGATTTTGAAATTGTATCTGTAGAAAAAAAGAAAGGAAGCGAATATGCACCAAAATTATTTGATTTAACAGGTCTTCAAGTTTATTGTAATACTAGATTTGGTTATTCCGCTGATGAAACCCTTAAAACAGTTCAAAAACTATATGAGCAAAAAGTGGTTACTTACCCAAGAGTAGATACTACCTTTTTACCAAATGATGTTTATCAAAAAGTTCATGGAATTTTAGAAAAATTAACTAATTACCAACAACTTACTCAACCATTATTGGGTAAAAAAATACGAAAATCAACTAAAGTTTTTAATGATAAAAAGGTTACTGACCACCATGCAATTATTCCAACTGGTGTTCAAAACCATATGAATCAACATGAAGCAAAGGTTTACGATACAATTGTAAGACGTTTTATAGCAGTCTTTTACGAAGATTGCTCAGTAAGTAATACTGCTGTAATTGGAAAAGCAGACGAAGTAACTTTTAAAACAACAGGCAAAGAAATAACAGCTAAAGGATGGCGAGTAGTTTTTGAAACTTCTAATAGCGATGAAGATAAAGAACCAGATTTACTACCTATCTTTACCAAAGGTGAAAAAGGGCCTCATCAGCCTACATTTTTAGAAAAAGAAACCAAACCACCTAACATGTTTACTGAAGCAACTTTGCTTCGAGCAATGGAAACAGCTGGTAAGCAGGTTGATGATGAGGAACTACGTGATTTAATGAAAGATAATGGTATTGGGAGACCTTCTACTCGTGCAAACATTATTGAGACTTTATTTAGGCGTAAATACATTGTAAGAAATAAAAAACAGTTAGTTCCTACATCAACAGGAATACAGCTGATAGATATTATTCAAAATAAACTATTGACATCAGCTGAATTAACTGGTACTTGGGAAAAGCAATTGCAGGAAATTGAAAAAGGCAATTACAATGCAGGCACATTCATCAAAAACATGAAACAAATGGTTGATGAATTAGTTTATGAGGTAAGAATGGAAAGAGATAGTGCTCAAATTTCTCATGTAAACCATGTAGCAGAGAAGAAAACAAAATCATCTAAGAAAGGCAGAATAACCAACGAAAAATGTCCTAAATGTAAAGAAGGATCAATTTTAAAAGGTAAAAAAGCTTACGGATGTAGTAATTATAAAAATGGCTGCAATCTATTGTTACCATTCAATTTTAAAGATAAAAAATTAACCGAAAAACAAATTATTAGGCTTTTACAAAAAGGGAGTACAACTACAATAAAAGGATTTAAAACTAAAACTGGACAGATTGATGGTATATTAAGCTTTAATGACAATTTTGAATATCAACTCACTCAAAAAGCTTCAAAAACAATCAAACCCAAAACAGACACATTAGTTTGTCCAAAATGTAAAAAAGGAGAAATAATAAAAGGTAAAACAGCCTATGGTTGTAGTGCTTACAAAACAGGATGTAATTTCAGATTTACTTTTGATGAAGTTAGAACAAAAGCAGCTAACCATAAGCTTACAAAAGAATTAGTTTATAATATATTAAGCGGTAAAGTTTAAGCTATGTCTAAAAAAGAAAAAAACACAAAGAATAAGGCTAAACACTCCAAATTAATGGACCGAAAGAAAAACAAGAAAAAACTGGAGAAAGAAACAACCAAACAACGTCTAAAAGAAATTTTAGAAAAATCAAAGTCTAATTAACTTACAATTTTATAAAGCTATTTAATTTAGATAAATAGTTACTATACCCCATATATATTTGAATTTCACCATGGTCAGCTCCTTGTATTTTATGAGCTTCTTTATAGATTCCATTATAATTATTATAAACAACCTGACCATGAGTTTCTATATTCAAAAACAGGTCATTTGTCCCATGCACCCACATTAATGGTTGATTAACTTTTTTTATTTCTTCGGCATTTTCAATTTCTAGCGAAGTAACGAAAGAACCTGGAAGATTCAAGACACTTGCATCTTGCACCATTACTTCTATTGATGCGTATGGAGCTTCTAAAATTAATTTTGAAGGAGTTAATGACCTAGGGTTTGCAGTTAATTGAGTTGCAGGACCAGTCCCCATACTAAAACCATACATTATTAATCTATCATTAGTTAATCCTTTCCCTTTTAACCATTGTAAGCCAGCATCAATATCTGCATATAAACTTGCTTCTGAAGATTTACCATCACTTAATCCATAACCTCTATAATCAATCATTAAAACTCCATAATTGTTTTTTCCACCAGTATGAGCTAATAATTTTGCTCTTTGCCAATAAAAATCCATATGCCATTTATTACCATGGCAATACATAATTACAGTATCTGTATTTATTGTATTTAAATCACCAATATAAAGAGCATAAATATTTGTTGGAGATGTTTCTGAAGGTGCTAAAGAATTTAAAGTGAAAATATTAATATAATTATTAGAAATATTAAAACTATTATCTAAAACAAAATCTTGCTCACCATTATAAGCATCTAATTTATACTCATCAATACTATTATCTGAATTGAAAAAATTATCATCTAATTTAAAACAACTAGAAAATGTAAAACCGATAATAATAAGTAATAACCTATATTTCATAGTTAAAATTTACGAGTTAACGTTAGATAAATCCCTATCGCACCTTTCCCATTTATTCCTTTGTAATCAACTACATTAGGAGTGTTATTTAAATAAGGAACCAAATACTTTGATTCAATATTATAATTCCATTTTTTTCTTACATATCTAAACCCAATTTGAGGACTATATAACCATCTATTTTCTTGAGTTTCTTCGTGGGCTTTAACTCCTGAAAATTCAAACCAATTATCTATACCAACATAAATAAAACTAAGTTGAGGTTTTAATTCCCAATACAAATTAACATCAAGTTGAGGCCAAACTTTAAAGTTATTTTCTCTCAAGTCTGTTGCGATATTTAAAGCAGGAGTAACACTTAATCCTATTCTTAAGCTATCACTATAATATAATCCATAACAAGCACCAATATCTGTTTGTAAAACTCCAAACAATAAAGATGTTGTATGAATACTTCCAAAGCCTGTTAATTTATCTGTAATGCCTTGAGCGTAATTTAATGAAGTAAGAGGCATTGGTATTGTTTTACCTGCAAATCCAATTAAAGGCCCTCCTAAATGAAAATCTACCGTTTTTTGATTTTTTTGCAAAGGTCTAACCACCCTAGATGGCATGCACCCTACAAACAAAAGGCTGACTATAAATATTATATATAAAATTGAAGCTTTAATCCCTATATTTTTCTGCAATATATAAAATATAGTGGAAATATTACTAAATTATTTATTTCCATGAAATAAATAATGACTTTTGCAATACGTATGAAAAAGAAAGTTGAAATACTCGCTCCTGCAAAAAACTTATTTCAAGGAATGGCCGCAATTAATGCTGGTGCAGATGCAGTTTATATTGGAGCTCCTCAATTTGGAGCTAGAACAAATGCTACCAATTCGGTTGAAGATATTGCTGAATTAGTTGAATATGCTCACCTATTTAAAGCTCAAGTTTTTGTAGTGATTAACACTATTTTATACGATAAAGAATTAGAAGCTTGTAAAAAGTTAATTCATGAACTTTACAACATAAAGGTAGATGCATTAATTGTTCAGGATATGGCAATCATGGAAATGGACTTACCTCCTATTGTTATTCATGCAAGTACTCAAGCAAACAATAGAGATCCAAAGCATGTTAAGTTTTTAGCTGATGCTGGAATGAAACGAGTGGTTTTAGCTCGTGAATTAAACCTAGATCAGATTAAAGAAATACATGAAGCTACCGATGTAGAACTAGAATTTTTTGTTTCTGGTGCTTTGTGCGTTTCGTTTAGTGGGAATTGCTACATGAGTATAGCTGGTGGCGAACGAAGTGCTAACAGAGGCTCTTGTGCACAAAACTGTCGCTTACCATACAGCTTAACTGATGGAACTGGAAAAACATTAATTTCAAACAGCCATTTATTATCCATTAAAGATTTAGACTTAAGCGATCAACTACCTAATCTTATTGAAGCTGGTGTTACTTCTTTTAAAATTGAAGGTCGTTTAAAAGACTTAGTATATGTAAAAAACAACGTTTCTTTTTTAAGAAAAAAACTGGATGCTTTTCTTGAAAATAACGATGAATTTCAAAAAGCTTCTTCGGGTAGAACCTTTTATAATTTTGAAGCTGAGATGGATAAAAGCTTTAACCGTGGTTATTCCGATTATTTTGTAAATAAGCGAACAAAAAAAATTGGTTCATGGGAAAGCCCTAAATCACAAGGACAAGTAATTGGTAAAGTAGTTGAGTTGACCAAAAAAGGTTACATCATCGAAAATGCTGACAAGCTAAACAATGGCGATGGTCTTTATTTTATAAATGAAAATAATGAGGCCGATGGTGTTCAAATAAATACGGTTGCTAATGGATTGGTTATACCAAATAACTATAAGTCAATAAAAGTTGGCACCATGATTTACCGTAATGCTGATGCAGAGTTTACCAAATTGGTTGAACGTGAGGACAGTGCAATTCGTAAAATTGGCGTAACATTATCGTTTACTGAAGCAGCTAATGGATTTGAATTAATTGCCATTGACGAAGATGGTCATAAAAGCACATCAACACTTGAAATAGCAAAAGAAGTAGCGAAGAACGAACAATCTACGTTACCAAATATTGAGAAAAACCTTAAAAAAACGGGAAACACACCATTTATTGTTGACGACATTAAAATTGAGTTTTCTGAAAATTGGTTTTTACCAATTTCTAAAATTAACGACATTAGAAGAACAGTTTTAGAAAATTTAGTTGAAACAAGAGTTAAAGAGTATCATGTAGAAGTATTTCAGATTACAAAAACAGACCATCCCTACCCTGTTAAAGAATTAGACTTTACCTACAATGTAGCCAATAAACTATCGAGAGAATTTTACAAACGCCACGGTGTTACCGAAATTGAAAAAGCATTTGAATTGCAATGGGACCCGGGAAAGGCTCGTGTAATGGTTACCAAATATTGTGTGAAATACGAATTGGGTAAATGCCCTCGCTTTCAACGAGAAACCATGGGCGAAAAAGTGATTGAACCATTAACCTTAAAAAATGGACCAAATGAATACAAGCTTAAATTTAACTGCAAGCCTTGTGAAATGGAAATTTGGGAAAAAGATGCTGAATTAGAATTTGAAGAGGAAGAGTTTTAGGTTATTTGCCGATACAAAATTTAGAGAAAATATTATCAAGCAAATCATCGGTAGTAATCTCACCAGTAATTTCACCCAATTGATGTAAAGCTTGGCGAATATCCATTGCTAAGAAATCACCAGTAATGTTCACATCCAACCCTTCTAATACTTTTATAAGCGATTCGTTTGCTTTAGATAAGGCTTCAAAATGACGAGCATTGGTAACAATTACATCTGTATTTTGTAATACACCATCCTTTACAAAATGGTACAATTGTTCTTTAATGTTATCAATATTTTGCAGTTCTTTTGCAGATGTGAAAATCACATTTTCTATTCCCTCAAATTTTGCTTCAATTGTTGTTAAATCACTCTTATCAATTTTATTGGCAATAACTATTAATCGTTTATTCTTTCCTTCTATTCTATTTTCAATGTTGTTTACATCTTTTTTTAGCTGCTCTTTAGAAATACTAGAAGCATCAACCAACAATAAAATTATAGAAGCACTATCAATTTTCTCAAACGATTTTTTAATTCCTAAGCCTTCAATTTCGTCAGTGGTTTCTCTAATTCCAGCAGTGTCAATAAATCGGTAACTAATTCCATTAATTACAATTTCATCTTCAATGGTATCTCTAGTTGTTCCTGCAATGTCAGAAACAATTGCACGCTCTTCATTTAATAAAGCATTCAACAAGGTCGATTTTCCTACATTAGGTTCTCCAACAATTGCAACAGGAACACCAGTTTTAATTACGTTTCCGTAATCAAAAGAGTTAATTAAAAGTGTTAACGCTTTATTTAGTTTTAATACTAATTCTTTTAAATCATCTCTATCAGCAAACTCTACATCTTCTTCTCCAAAATCTAATTCTAATTCTATTAACGAAGCAAAATGAATTAATTCGTTTCTTAATTTTTGAATTTCATTACTAAAACCTCCTCGCATTTGGCTCATTGCCAATTCATGCGAACTTTCTGAATTTGCAGCAATAACATCAGCCACAGCTTCTGCTTGACTTAAATCCATTTTACCGTTTAAGAAAGCTCTTAAAGTAAATTCTCCAGGACCAGCAGCTTTTGCTCCGTTTTTTAATAAAAGTTGTAAAACTTGTTGTTGAATATAGGGAGAACCATGTGTAGAGATTTCAACCGAATTTTCTCCTGTAAATGATTTTTTACCTTTAAAAACAGTTACCAATACTTCGTCAACTATTTTTTCTCCGTCTCTTATTGTTCCAAAATGTGCAGTATGAGATTCAACTTGTGTGATATCTTTACCAAAAAACACTTTATTACTAATATTTATAGCATCTGCACCAGACAAACGAATAACAGCTATTGCTCCAATTCCTGGAGCTGTAGCTATGGCACATATTGAGTCTGATATTTGGTTATGAGTTTGCACGATGCGAAATTAGGAAATATTACTCAAGCGTTAACCTTGCTAAAAAATCAAAATGACTACCAGCTATTACTTTTTCAGTTTTTAAGCCAAGTTTTTTTGCTTCATTTTTTAAGGTATTAAAATCTAAAAACAACCAATTAAATTTTTCTGTGATTGTATTTTTATATTGCATTTGATAAACAACTTCACCATGATAGTTTTTGTTTACATCGACCCATTTCGAACCATCTTCCTCTTCAAACATATAAGCTATGTCTGACGAATCTAATAATACCTGACCTTTAGGATTTAGTAAGCTTTTACATTGATTTAGGAATTCTGGTAATTTCTCAATTGTTCCAGCAATCCCTATCCCATTCATTAACAATAATATTGTGTCGAATTTCTCTTCTTTCAACTCAAAAAAATCAATCAATTCAGCATTTTCTATATTTCTTGCTTTCATCACATCAATTGCTCCTATTGAAATATCAATTGCTTTAACTTTTATCCCTTTTTCTTGCAAGTACAAACTATGACTTCCGCTTGCTGCTCCCACATCAATAACATCACCAAAACATAAATCTAAAGCTTTTCGCTCTAGTTTAGGCATTTGTTTGTAATTTCTAAATAAATAGTCTGTAGGTATAATATCATCTTCAGCAATGTCCGATATTACAATTATATCTTCTCCTGCAGAATTAAAATAAACATCTTTTAAGGCTTCACCTAAAGCGTCTGTGGAATTCATTTTTTAAAACTAAAAAAGGATTTCTTCTCCTTTTTCATCCATAAAACGATACTCTAAAAGGCTATAAGCAGTAGTTGGAACTACATCTATTAAACAACTCAACTTCTTTTCCCATTGTTTTCTTAATGAGCCTTTAAAAAAGCCTTGAGACTTATTAATGTAAGCTTCAACATATGGATGAGTATTGATTCTAATCTTTTTAATTTTTTGTTGTTGAGTAATGTATTTCAAATTACTCTCAATATCATCTACTAATAAAATAGTAGAATGTACTTCTCCGTTTCCTCCACAACATGGGCATTTCTCAGCTGTTTTTATATCCATTTCAGGACGAACACGCTGACGAGTAATTTGAACTAATCCAAACTTTGATGGAGGTAAAATATTATGTTTTGCCCTATCACCTTCCATAAACTCTTTCATTTTGTCAAATAAAAGTTGTCTATTTTCAGCTTCTTTCATATCAATAAAATCAACAACAACAATACCACCCATATCTCGCAATCTTAATTGACGGGCAACTTCTTCTGCAGCTTCTAAATTAACTTCTAAAGCATTTTGTTCTTGTGTACTATCTTTTTTCTTACCTCTTTGCCCACTATTTACATCAATAACATGTAAAGCTTCAGTATGTTCTATTATTAAATAAACACCCGATTTTAGTGTGACATTTTTACCAAATAAAGACTTAATTTGTTTTTCAACACCAAAATTATCAAGTATTGGCATTTTTCCATTATAATCCTTTACTATGCTTTCTTTGTCAGGAGCAATAGTTTTTAAGAATGAACGTAATTCGTTTGCAACCGTATTATCGTTAACATGAATAGTATTAAAATCCTTATTTAATAAGTCACGAAGTAAAGCGGATGTTCTATCTAATTCTCCTAAAACTTTTTTAGGTGCATGAGCGTTTTTCAGTTCGTTGTAGCATAATTCCCATCGGCTTACTAAATCATTCATATCTGCATGAAGATCAGCAACTTTTTTATTTTTTGCTACTGTACGAACAATAACTCCAAAACCTTTAGGTTTAATGCTTTTAATTAAACGGATTAATCTCTCACGTTCATCTACATCTTTTAATTTCTGGGAAACAGAAACTTTATTTGCAAATGGAACTAAAACTAAATAACGGCCTGCTAATGATATTTCAGCACTTAATCGTGGGCCTTTTGTAGATATTGGTTCTTTTGCAATTTGAACCAGTATTTGATCATTAGTTTTTAATACTTTTTCAATCTTACCAGTCTTTTCTATTTCAGGTTCGAACTCAAAATCAATTGAAGAACTATTTAATGATCCTCCTGCAACACCCCTAGTATATTTAGTAAACGAATTAAACTTCGGTCCTAAATCCAAGTAATGTAAAAAGGCATCCCTTTCGTAACCAACGTTTACGAAAGTTGCATTTAACCCAGGCATAATTTTTCTAACCTTAGCTAAATAAATATCACCCACAGAAAAGCTATTATTGTTTTTTTCTTTGTGAAGTTCTAACAACTTATTATCACGAAGAATAGCAATAACAACCTCTTTAGGCGAAGAATCTATTATTAATTCTACACTCATTAAAGTATTTTTACACTTATACTAGAAAACCTTTTAAGGATATCTTAAAAGGTAACCGGCAATTAAAAAGATTAAATATAGCCAACGCCAAAGGCGCTAGCTATAAATACTATGAAAAATTATTTCTTTTTCTTATGTCTGTTTTTTCTCAATCTTTTTTTACGCTTGTGAGTTGACATCTTATGTCTCTTTCTTTTTTTTCCGCTTGGCATAATTTTTATTTTATATTTTTAATATCTTATTATTTTTCAATAAAGCTTGTATTAAGCTTTCACATTCTTTTTCACTTTCTCTGCAAAAGATTTAGCAGGCTTAAATGATGGAATGAAATGTTCTGGTATTATAATTGTTGTATTTTTAGAAATGTTTCTTCCTGTTTTCTGTGCTCTTTTCTTCACTACAAAACTTCCAAATCCTCTTAAATATACGTTATCTCCACTTTCTAAAGATTTTCTTACTTCCTTCATAAATTCTTCTACAGTTCTTTGTACTGCTAGCTTTTCTATTCCTGTTTTGTCCGAAATCTTTGAAACAATATCTGCCTTTGTCATTTTAAAATATCTTTTTAACTATTTAAATTTCAATTAATTATCTTTTTGAGGGCTGCAAATATACAAGTTTAAATCAATTCAAGAAAAAACATTCTCTAATTTTAGCTAAAATTTATATAAACATCGACTAGTTAACAATTTTAATGGACTTCAGCAGCTTATTAATTAAATGGTATAAAGAAAATAAACGTGATTTACCCTGGAGAAACACTACTGATCCATATAAAATATGGTTATCTGAGATTATCCTCCAACAAACACGTGTTGATCAGGGTTTAAATTATTACTTGAAATTCATAGAAAATTTCCCTACAATAATTGATTTAGCTAACTCAAAAGAAGAGAAAGTATTAAAACTATGGCAAGGTTTAGGCTACTATTCAAGAGCTAGAAACTTACACTTTACTGCAAAATACATACAAAAAAATTACAATGGAACGTTTCCAGTTAATTATAAAGAAATATTAGCTCTTAAAGGTGTTGGAGAATATACTGCTGCTGCCATCTCTTCATTTTCGTTTAACATGTCTTATCCTGTAGTTGACGGAAATGTATATCGTGTTTTAGCAAGGTTTTTTGATATAAACACTCCTATTGATAGCACTTTAGGAAAAAAAGAATTTAAGGCATTAGCCGAAGAATTAATAGATAAAAAAAATCCTGCTGAATACAATCAAGCTATAATGGAATTTGGTGCTTTACAATGTAAGCCTAAACAACCGAATTGTGAAAACTGTATTTTTAATTCAAAATGTTTGGCATTAAAAAACGATAATATATCTATTCTACCTATAAAAGAGAAAAAGACAAAAGTTAAAAACAGGTTCTTTAATTATCTTGTATTTTCAGACAAAAAGCACACCCTTATAAAAAATAGAACTGAAAAAGATATATGGCAAGGATTATTTGATTTTCCTTTAATTGAAACAGTTAAACCTATCCATCAATTTGAAAAATTAAATTTAGAGCAGTATAAAATACTTAATACTCTTACTGATAAATCTATCCAAAAATCAATTGAATACATACATATTTTATCTCATCAAAAAATACATGCAACTTTTTGGTCAATTCAAATAGATGACATTAGTTGTGTTCAAAATGATGAATTAAAAATAATTAAGGAAGAGATTGTTAAATACCCCGTTCCTAAATTGATAGAAAATTTTATCTTTAAAAAGTAAAAATGAGTACATTTGATAATCTATAATATGTAAAATATGGCAGGAATAAATAAAGTAATATTAGTAGGTAACCTAGGTAAAGACCCCGAAGTAAGATACTTAGAGGGTGGAACTGCTGTTGCAAACTTCCCTATTGCTACTTCCGAGACCTATAAAGACAGAAATTCAGGTGAAAAAAAAACAATTACCGAATGGCATAATATTGTAGTATGGAGAGGTTTAGCTGAAATTGCTGAAAAATACCTTAAAAAAGGCAATCAGGTTTATATTGAAGGTAAATTAAGAACTCGCCAGTGGCAAGATAAAGACGGAAGCAATAGATACACTACAGAGGTAGTTGGAGAAAATATGCAAATGCTTGGAGGAAAAAGAGATGATTCTACTCCTAGTAACACAAACTCTCCCACATCTAATGAACCTCCTATTGACAAAAGCAATGATATTGCTGATGACTTGCCCTTTTAGTTTAATTAATTAACAATGAAATTGGACGATCCCTCCCAGAATTTAATTATTTTATCTCAACTCAATCAATCTTTTAATATTGAAACCTTAGCGTATCTTTTATCGCTAATTGTTTTAATTATTTTCTCTGCACTTATTTCTGGTTCTGAGGTGGCTTTATTTTCTTTAAGCCCAACTGAAAAAGATTTAATCAATAATGGAGAAAGCAAGCCTTTATTAAGGATTAAAAAATTATTGACAACACCAAAAAAATTACTCGCTACAATATTGGTAGCAAATAATTTTATAAACATTGCTATCATTTTACTTTCAACTGTCATTATTGAAAGTTTAATTGACTTTAAATCTTTACCAGACTGGTTAGTTTTCTTAATTCAAGCGATTGGTATCACATTTATAATTTTATTATTTGGAGAGGTTGTTCCTAAAGTTTATGCTACTAAAAATGCATTAACATTAGCTCAAATCATGTCTTCTCCATTAAATATTTTAATGAAAGTATTTAGCCCATTAAGCAAACTCCTAATTTTTTCTACTAATATTTTTGACAAAAGAATAAAACGAAAAAGTCATGACATTACAGTAGAAGAATTATCTCATGCTCTAGATTTAACCGGAGATATTATTAATGACAATGAAGAACATCGAATTTTAAAAGGTATTGTTCAATTTGGTGAAACAAATGTTTCAGAAGTAATGAGAGCTCGTGTAAATGTTATAGCTGTTGAAAAATCTACTCCTTTTAATACTATTATTTCTACAATACTAAGTAGTGGGCACTCACGAATCCCAGTCTATGATGATTCTTTTGACAAAATACTAGGAGTACTTTATATTAAAGACTTAATTCCTCATATAAATAATAATGATGATTTTGATTGGCTATCCTTAGTACGTTCTCCCTTTTTTGTTCCTGAAAATAAAAAACTTGATGACTTATTAAAAGAATTTCAAGAACGAAAAATACATCTTGCAATAGTTGTTGATGAATATGGAGGAACTTCTGGAATTATAACCCTCGAAGATGTTATAGAAGAAATTGTTGGTGAAATTAGTGATGAATTTGACGAGGATGATATAGCCTACTCAAAAATTGACGATAAAACCTATATTTTTGATGCTAACACATCAATTAATGATGTTAGCAAGGTTATTGATATAGAGGATACTACTCCTTTTACTGAAATGAAAAAGGAAGCTGACACTTTAGCTGGTTTAATTATTGAGGTTTCTGGTAAAATACCTCAGAAAAATGAAAAAATTAATTTCTTAAATTTTAGTTTTATAGTTGAGGCTTCGGATAAAAGAAGAATTAAACGTGTAAAAATGGTAATTAATGAATAGAGAACTTACTTTAAAGACTATAGGCTTTTTTTTAATTTCATCATTATTATTAACTTCATGTGATGAAGAAAATTATACACCAAAACCAAAAGGCTACTTTAGGATAGATTTACCTGAAAAAAACTACCATAAAATTGAAAAAGATTGTCCTTTTATCTTTGAAGTTCCAGATTATGCAAATATTGAGCAAGATCCTAGAAACCCTAACAACAAATGTTGGTTTAATATAAATTTCACTTCATTAAACGCAAGTATTTATTTGAGTTATAAACCAGTAAATAATGATCTTAATATTTTTCTTGAAGACTCTCGAACACTCGCTTTTAAACATACTGTAAAAGCAATAGATATTCAACAAAAAACAATTAACAATCCTGACAAAAACATGTTTGGGTTAATTTACGATATAAAAGGTGATGCAGCTTCTGAATACCAATTTCACTTAACTGATAGTACAAATCATTTTTTAAGAGGATCTCTATATTTCAATAATGCTCCTAACCAAGATTCAATACAACCTGTATTAAATTTTATTAAACAAGATATTGAGCATTTATTTGAAACTTTTGAATGGAAAAACTAAATCTTAAGAGTTTTTCTTAAAAGTATTCATTACAAATACTACTGCTGTTAACAATAAAAATGCACCTAATTGGTGTGTTACTCCTAACCAAATAGGAACAGAAAACAACAAGGTAAAAACACCCAATACAAACTGAAATAATACTGCAATTAATAAAATATTTACACCTTGTTTTTGGATAATCGATACCTCCATTTTTCTGGTTTTAAACCATAGATAAGCAACAATAGAAACTACAAAATAAGCTAAATAACGATGTACAAATTGAACTCCAGCCAGCCCCTCAATTAAGCTTAACCATATTGGTTTAATCGCAAAAACAGATTCACTAATCCATTCACCACCCATTTTAGGCCAAGTATTTAGAATGAAACCTGCATTTAAACCTGCAACAAAAGCCCCATAAATAATTTGCAAAATGGTAATCCCAAATAGCAAATAAATCACCCTTCTTAATCCTTTATAATTAGAGCTGTTTTTAGGATAAATAAGATTTAATGCTACCCAAAATGTATATGCAAAAGTTAAAAATGCAGTAATTAAATGAGTTGCCAACCTAAAATGACTAACATCAGGATCTTTTACTAAACCACTTTTCACCATCCACCATCCTATTGCCCCTTGCAACGCACCCATTCCTAAAATTATCAAGCATTGTAATGTTAATTTTTTAGACAATTTCTTCTTTAATAAAAAGTACAAAAATGGAATAATAAATACTAAGCCAATTAACCTACCTAATAAACGATGAAAATATTCCCAAAAGAAAATAGACTTAAACTCAGATAATGTAAAATGGTAATTTACCATTTGAT
Organism: Vicingus serpentipes; assembly: GCF_007993035.1. NCBI lineage: Bacteria > Pseudomonadati > Bacteroidota > Flavobacteriia > Flavobacteriales > Vicingaceae > Vicingus > Vicingus serpentipes. The sequence goes on along the minus strand of NZ_VOOS01000002.1, from coordinate 70,131 downwards.
ACTCTGGAAATTTCTGGTATTGCTCAAAAGTTTTTTGCCATGCCTCATCTCCTATTGGCGGAATTACCCCCATAATCAATTTCCAATCTACCATTGACAAACCTGAGTTAGTAAGCCTCGTAATCCCTCCAACAATTACCATCAAAAAGATTAATAAACATCCTGAAAGCAACCAGATTATTACTGGCTTATTTTTAGTCTCTTCCATATAAAATATTTAAATTCAAAGTTAACAATTGAATTCTAATTTTTTCCTACAAAAAAAGCCTCGATAAAATCGAGGCTTTTAATTATTTTAAACTCATATTATAAACTTTTAACTAATAAAGTAAATAAATTAGGTATCTCAAAATTTGAAAAAGAAACTTCTACTTTATCACTTAAATCAGACGTTTCATCAGATGACTCTTCTATATTTTCAGACTCTTCAGTTTCTTTAACCTCTTCTTCAGACCATTCACCAACAATGTATTGTCCATCAGCTAAAGTTGCAATTTTAGCTTTGATATCAGCTTCAGAAGTTTGAGTTTTGTCAAATTCAAAATGAGCTTTTCCTGACTCAAAATCAACATTACTAACCGTAACACCATTCATCCCTCCAATTTCATCTTCAATAGTTTTAGCACATCCCATTGCGCATACCATTCCATCAACTTTATAATCTGCAATTACTACATTTTCTTGCAATACTTCTAATGCTTCAGCACTAACTTCATCATTATTAGAACTAGTTCCGCATGCAGCAAGCGATAATATTAATGAAATACTCGCTATTTTAATTACCTTTTTCATTTTATAATACTTTATAAATTTCTGAATCGTTTATTGCTTTTTTCAATTCTTCTAAAGAAACCGCATTTTCATCAAACTCAACAAATGCTAAATCAGGAAGAGAAACCATAGCGTTTTCAACACCTTTCATTTCATTTAAAATTGTAGTAACAGCATTAACACAATGCCCACAACTCAATCCTTCTATCTTTAATTCAACTCTCATATCTTTTAAAATACAAAAATACAAAAAATCACTTTCAATTAAGTTACATTTGCGCGAATTATTCGCCATGAAAATATTCGATTTAAGCAAACCTCTTGGACAATGGCTAGTGTTAATTTTTTTGGCATTCATTTGGGGTAGTTCATTTATCTTAATGAAACGAGGTTTAATTGCATATTCTCATGATGAAGTGGCAACTTTACGATTAGTTATTTCATTTATTTGTTTCCTTCCTTTAATATTTAAGAACCTTAAAAAGGTTAATAAAAAAGATTTAAAATATTTTTTTCTGGTTGGTTTATTTGGAAATGGTATTCCTGCATTTTTATTCACTAAAGCAGAAACAGGTATTTCTAGCTCTTTAGCTGGCATGCTAAACTCCTTAGTTCCGTTATTTACTATTTTATTGGGGGTTGTAGTTTTTAAAATTGCTACTAACAAAATAAAACTTATTGGTGTTTTTATTGGTCTTATTGGTGCTATTACACTTTTAAGCTCTAATGGCTTAAATTTTAAAAATGATGAGTTTGGTTATGGCGCCTATGTTGTTTTAGCAACTATATGTTACGCGATTAGTGTAAACACTATTAAAAAATACCTACAAGATGTCAGTGCAATTATTGTTTCCTCTTTTGCTTTCTTATTTATTGGTCCTCCCTTAGTAATTTATCTTTTTACTACAAATTTTGTCTCAACAACTGTAAATGATCCACTCGCCTATAATTCTCTTTTTTATATATCTATACTTTCAATTTTCGGAACAGCCTTATCTCTAGTTTTATTTAACGTACTAGTAAAACATACTACAGCTGTATTTGCATCAACGGTAACTTATTTAATACCAATTTTCGCTATATTTTGGGGTGTTATTGATGGAGAAACAATTCATTTTATTCAGATTTTTGGCATCTTCATCATCCTTATTGGAATTTACTTTGTAAATAAATTTAAATAAGTAAAAAGATTAACAATTTCAATGTTTAAATCTTTCTAAAAAAAACCATTTTTATACTTATCAGAACTACTAATATTTATACCTTTGCACCTTTATTTTTCAGTATAAAAGAAACTTATGTCAGCATCTACAAAGTATATATTTGTAACAGGAGGAGTAACATCATCATTAGGAAAGGGAATAATTGGAGCTTCATTAGCAAAACTTTTACAAGCTAGAGGTTACTCTGTAACGATTCAAAAATTAGACCCATACATTAATGTTGACCCTGGAACTCTTAACCCTTATGAGCATGGAGAATGTTTTGTAACCGATGATGGAGCTGAAACTGATTTAGATTTAGGGCATTATGAGCGTTTCTTAAATGTACCAACATCTCAAGCAAATAATGTTACAACTGGTAGAATTTATCAATATGTAATTAACAAAGAGCGAGAAGGAGCATATTTAGGTAAAACAGTTCAAGTTATACCTCACATTACAGATGAAATTAAAAGAAGAATTAAACTTTTAGGTGAAACTGGTAAATACGACATCGTAATTACTGAGATTGGTGGAACTGTTGGTGATATTGAGTCATTACCATACATAGAGGCTGTACGTCAATTAAAATGGGAACCAGATTTTGACTGTATCGTTTTACATTTAACATTAGTGCCTTTCTTGGCTACCTCTGGTGAGTTAAAAACTAAACCAACTCAACACTCTGTAAAATCATTGCTAGAATCAGGCGTACAACCAGATATTTTAGCATTGAGAACTGAACATAAACTACCTAGCGATGTTAAAGAGAAAGTAGCTTTGTTCTGTAATATAGCTCCAAAAGCTGTAATTGAAGCAATAGATGCAGAAACTATTTACGATGTTCCTCTTTTAATGTTAGAAGAAGAATTAGATAAAGTTGTTTTAGATAAATTAGGATTAGAATACAACGAAGAACCTGAACTTATTGCTTGGAAACAGTTCTTATTTAAACTTAAAAACCCTAAGACTGAAGTAAATATTGGTATTGTTGGAAAATATATTGAGTTAAAAGACTCTTACAAATCAATAACAGAATCAATTATACATGCTGGAACAGTAAACCAAATCAATGTTAATCTTGTTTGGATACACTCTGAAGATGTTAATGACAAAAATGCGAAATCTTTATTAGGTAAACTAGATGGTGTTTTAGTCGCACCAGGTTTTGGAGAAAGAGGTATTGAAGGTAAAATAGCTACAATTAAATATGCTCGAGAAAATAAAATACCATTTTTAGGAATTTGTTTAGGAATGCAATGTGCTGTTATTGAATTTGGTAGAAATGTTCTAGGCTTAACTGATGCTCATTCTACTGAAATGTATCCAGACACTCCCTACCCTGTAATTTACTTAATGGAAGAGCAGCGTTCTATTACTAAAAAAGGTGGAACAATGAGACTTGGAGCTTATCCATGTGAAATTAAAGAATCATCAAAAGCTTTTGAAGCTTATAAAAACAAAAATATTTCTGAACGACATAGACACCGTTATGAGTTTAATAATAAATATTTAAACGAATACGAAAAAGAAGGAATGAAAGCTACAGGTATAAATCCTGAAAATAATTTAGTTGAAATAGTTGAAATACCTTCACACCCTTGGTTTGTTGGTGTTCAATTCCATCCTGAATATAAAAGTACGGTTACTGAACCACATCCTCTATTTATTGATTTTGTAAAGGCTACTACTTTAGCTGAAAAATCAACAAAAAAAGAAGGTAATTTAAAAACACAAATAAACTAAATGAGTAAAAAAGGATTAGATAAAAATTCGATAATTGGACTAGTTCTAATTAGCGCTATACTATTAATATTTAGCTATATAACAAGTCCAACTGAAGAAGAACTTAAAGCAAAAGAGTTAGCTAAAAAGAAACAAACTGAACAAGTTGAAAAAGAAAATACAACTGAAAATGCTGTAGTTCCGGCAGAACAATCTGAAGAAATTCTTTCTGTTGATAATCAATTTGTAGAAAAAGACTCCTTACATGAAATTGCCTTACTTACTCAATATGGTCCTTTTACAAACTCATTAAAGGGAGAAAGTAAAAACTTTACATTTGAGAATGAAAAAATAAAAGTTACTATAGCTAATAAAGGTGGACGTGTTAGTTCTGTAGAACTAAAAGATTTTCATACTTACGATTCTCTACCATTAATGTTGTTTAATGAAGATTCGTCTCGTTTTAATATTGAATTAACTATCCCAGGAATAACTGGAGGAAACAGTATTCGCCAAATAAACACTGAAGACCTTTATTTTGAAACAGCTGAAACTGAGTTTAACATTAGTGGTACTGATGAAAAAAGTATATCATTTAAATTATATGGAAATTCAAAAAACCAATATATTGAATACTTATACACTTTAAAAGGTAATTCTTATGTTGTTGATTTTAATGTAAATACTGTTGGATTTGATAAAATATTATCCCCTCACTCTAATCTATTTTTGAATTGGAGTATGTTTACACCAAGTCAAGAAAAGACTATTGCAAATCAAAAAAACATAAGTACTATTTATTTCCAGTATAATAATAGTGATATGGATTACATCAATCCAATGAAATATGAAGAGCAAAATTTAGATGCTACTGTAGATTGGATAATGTTTAAACAACAATACTTTAACACTACATTAATTGCAACTGAAACTCCGTTCTTAAAAACTGATGCAAAAATTAAAACAATAGAAATCGAAGAAGGTCAATCTGAAAATTATGTTCAAGGCATGGGGACAGACTTAACTATTCCTTTCAATGGTGGTTCTCAAGAAAGTTTTGCCATGCAATTTTATTTTGGACCAAATAAATATGAGATTTTAGAAGATGTTGGTTATGGAATTGAAAATTCTATAGATTTTGGTTGGCCAGTAATTAAACAAGTTAATAAATACATAATACGTAACGTATTCTTGTTCTTTAATTCATTTGGATTACAAATTGGATTGGTGATACTTTTATTGACTTTTACAATTAAACTTCTTCTTTTTCCTATTACATGGAAAACTTATTTAAGTAGTGCAAAAATGAGGGTGTTAAAACCTGAAATTGACGCACTAAAGGAGAAGATAACAGACAAAATGAAGCTTCAACAAGCTACAATGAGTTTATACAGGCAAACAGGCGTTAATCCATTAGCAGGATGTATTCCAATGTTAATTCAAATGCCTATTCTTTTTGCATTATTCCGATTTTTCCCTGCTACTTTTGATATGCGTCAAAAAAGCTTTTTATGGGCAGAAGATTTATCTACATATGATTCTATTTATGAATTACCTTTTAGCATTCCAATGTATGGAGACCATGTAAGTTTATTTACTTTATTAATGGCAATATCTATGATATTCTATACTAAGGCTAATAGTCAGATGACAGCTGGAGCTATGGAAGGCCCAATGGCAGGTCAAATGAAAATGATGACTTATTTAATGCCAATAATGATGCTATTTTTCTTTAATAGTTATGCCGCAGGTTTAAGTTTTTATTACTTAATAGCAAATATTATTACTATTCTTCAACAATGGGTTATTCGAAAATGGATCGTTGATGAAGATAAAATATTAGCAAAACTTCAATCTAACAAAGTAAAACCTAAAAAGAAATCAGGTTTTGCAGCTAAACTTGAAGCAAAAATGAAAGAGGCACAACAATTGCAAGAAAGAAAAAAGAAAAAATAAAGATTATGAGACTATTACTTATTCTTACCCTAGCAATTAATTTATTTGCTTGCAAACAAACTGAAAAAACAAAAGTGATTACCGAAGATAAAATTGATAATCCGTTTGTATCAATGAAAAGAACTCCATGCTATGGAAAATGTCCAGCTTACATGGTTGATATTTATGATAATGGAAATGTTGTTTTTAATGGAAAATCTTTTGTAGATTATATTGGAGAACACAACGGAACAATTAGCCAAGAAGATATTAATAGCATTAAAGAAAAAATTAATTCAATTAACTTTTTTGAATTAGATGATAAATACGACAGTAATGTTACTGATTTTCCATCATGTATTATTGATGTGAATATGGATGGTAAAACAAAATCTATACTCGATAGAGTTGGTGGCCCAAAAGAACTAAAAGAATTAGAAACGCTAATTCATGAATTGGTTTTAAATTCATCTTTAACTAAAGTTGAAAAATAAAGCCCTAAATTTGATTCTATATTTTTTATTATAATGGCGATTGAAGTTAGAGAAGTTAAAACTGAAAAAGATTACAAAGACTTTGTAAATGTTCAGTTTACAATTTACAAAAACAACAAGTTTTGGGTACCTCCTATTAAAAAAGACGAAATAAAAGCTTTAAAAGCAGAGCATAATCCAGCTTTTAGATTTTGTAACGCAAAATTTTGGAATGCCTATAAAGATGGTAAATGCGTTGGAAGAATTGGAGGGATAATCAATGATAAATACAACGAAAAAACGAACACAAAGGTTGGTCGGTTTTCTAGAGCTGAATTTATTAATGATAAAGAAGTCGTAGATAAATTATTTACTACAGCTGAAAAATGGCTAAAAGACCAAGGAATGACCGAAGTTCAAGGTCCTTTAGGATTCACAAACCTTGATCATCAAGGAATGTTAGTTGAAGGATTTGATCATTTACCTTCTGCCGCTTCTGAATATCACCTACCCTATTACCAAGAACATTTAGTAAGATTAGGTTACGAAAAAGAAATTGACTGGATAGAATTTCGTTTGTTTTTAGAAGGGATGCCTGAAAAAGCAAAAAGAGGTGCTGAAATTGTAAAGAAAAGAAGCAATCTTACTGTTAAAAGTTTTACAAAGAATTCTGAATTACAAGAATACGCAGTTCAATTATTTGAAATTTTAAACGAAGCTTTCAAAGATTTACATAGTGTTGTTCAATTAGACAAAGAAATGATTGACTACTATGTAAAAAGATATTTAATGCTACTTAATCCTGAATTCGTTAAATTAGTATTTGATGAAGAGGATAATTTAATCGCTTTTATCATTGGTTTACCTAGCCTTTCTGAAGGTTTACAAAAAGCAAATGGAAGCTTATTCCCTTTTGGATGGTATCATTTAAATAAAGCATTAAAAAAACCTAAAGTAATAGACTTAATGCTTACAGGTATTTTACCTAAATACCAAGCAAAAGGCGTAACAGCAGTTTTATTTTATGAGTTACATGAAGTAATGGAAAAATACGGTGTAACAGAAATGGAAACAACTGGTATTTTTGAAACAAATCAAAAAGTAATTCAAAACTGGAAAAACTATGAAAACATTCAGCACAAAAGAAAAAGATGCTGGAAGAAATCACTATAATTAATTTATTCATATGAAAATAATTACACTCACACTTGCTTCATTTTTATTTATTGGAACTTTTCAAGCTCAAGTAAATAAAGACAAAGGAAACCACACCTTACCGGAAGATAAAATTCAAAACGATACCATTAAAAATAAAGAAGATGGTCATTATTATTTTACCGTTTTAAAAGATATTGAATCACTTGATGTTCAAAGTCAAGGTAGAACTGGTACTTGTTGGTCATTTTCATCATTATCATTTTTAGAGTCAGAATTAATTAGAACAGGAAAAAAACCTGTTTCACTTTCTGAAATGTTTATTGCAAGAAACGCATACTTAGAAAAAGCAATTACTTATGTAAGAATGCATGGTAATTTTAATTTCGCTGCAGGTGGAGCATTTCATGATATTCCACACATTATTAAAAAATATGGAATTGTACCAGAAGAAATTTATAAAGGATTAAACTATGGTGAAGACAAACATAACCATGCTGAAATGGATGCAATCCTTAAAGCAACAGTTGATCAAATTGTAAAGAATCCTCAAAGAAAATTAACTACATCATGGCAAACTGCCATTGAAGGAATATTAGACGCTTATTTAGGTAAGATTCCTGAAGAATTTGAATTTAATGGTAAAAAGTATACCCCTAAATCTTATGCCGAAAGTTTAGGATTAAATATGGATGATTACGTTGCTATTGGTTCATTTACACATCACCCATTTTATGAAACTTTTGTATTAGAAGTTCCTGACAACTGGGGTTTTGGTACAATTTATAATGTACCTATGGATGAAATGGAACAAATTATGAATGATGCAATTATGAATGGATATTCTATTGCTTGGGGTAGCGATGTATCTGAAAAAGGTTTTTCATTTAGCAATGGTTTAGCAATTGTTCCTGAAGATGAAGCTACAATTCAAGTTAAAGGAAAAGACAATAAACATTTTAGTGATGCAGGAGCAGATAAAGTAAGTAATGCCTTTGACGAGCCTGTTGAAGAGAAAAAAATTACACAAGAAATGCGTCAAGAAGCATTTGACAATTATCAAACACAAGATGATCATGGAATGCATATAACAGGTATTGTTTATGATCAGAAAGGAAATAAGTATTATATTGTTAAAAATAGTTGGGGTAAAGAAAACTATTCAGATGGTTACTTCTATGCTTCTGCTGCTTATGTAAAATACAAAACAATAGACTTTATGATTCATAAAGACGCATTATCTAAAGACTTAAAAAATAAACTTAACATTAAATAATTTTTTCTAATGAATGAAACACAAGAAATATTAATTGGTAAAGGGCTTAATGCCATCCGATTTGGTATTCATCGAGAAACTCTAAAAAAACAACTTGGAGAACCAACTGAAATAGAACAATTAAGTTCTGATGAAGATGACGATGAAAATGAATATTTTATTGAAGTTTGGCACTATGATGACATAGACACTTCATTTTCTTTTGATGAAGAGGATGATTGGAGATTAACCAACATTGCTTCAAATGCAGACAACTTAAGTTTTCAAGGAAAAAATATTAAGGATATGCCTCTTGAAGAATTTAAAACGCTAATTGATGAATCTGAAGTCGGTGAAATGGAAATTGAAGAATTAGAAGAAAATCAAAAGCTTTTATCAATATTAATTTCTAGCATCAATTTTTGGTTCGAAGATGGCTTACTTTCTGAAGTTCAATGGGGTGTTTTATGGACAAATGAAGACATTCCTAAATGGCCTTTATAAACTAACAACTTAAATAAATCTAAAAAGCATCCTATTAGGATGCTTTTTTGTTATTATCATTATTGAAACAATAAAACTAACCCATTTTGATAAATTATAATTATTCCTTTTAAGAACAAATAAACCAAATTACATCTTGTAAATATTAACATAACAGCACTATTATTTTATTAACACAGGTCCTTTTTTAATAGCATTATTTGTTAATTTTACACCTATAACATAAAACTGATTTACATTTAAAACTTTTCAAGCAACTTTAAGTTATTTATTACGTCTTGTTAAGTGTTAACACTTAAACTTACAAAATGAAATATTTTATAACATTTATATTTTTTTTAAGTCTCTCTTTTATTGGTTTTTCTCAAACCCAAAAAATTAAAGAGAAATCAAAGTTTGACAAAAGACATAAAAATCCTAAACCAACAATTTTTGATAAAAATCTTCGTATCGGAGAAGTAAACACTATAAATTTTTCATACAAAAAATATGGATTATTAACAATAGAAAACCTAAAAGAAGAGTTATTGAAATACGATGATAAAATTGATTCTATTGATTATAACGAACAATTATTAACATTCTCTTTTACATATAACTATCTTATGCAAAAAGAGGACCTTATAATGGAATTTGAAAAATTTGGTATTAATTATTTAGTAAAAAAAGATACTATTACTCCTAATCTTGCAAATGAATGAAAAATATATTTACATTATTTCTTTTTGGATTACTCTATATTAACAATGTATACTCTCAAACTTTTACATCTACAACAAATGTAACTATTCCTGATGCAGGAGCACAAGTTTGTTCAGGAATTGCAGTTACAGGAGTAGGCACAATAGATGGAACTTATGGTCTCACCTCAGTTTGTATTAAAATTAATCATACATATGATGGAGATTTAGATATTTTTTTAGTTGCTCCTGATGGAACTCCAATTGAATTAAGTACTGATAATGGTGGGGGTGGAAATAACTACGGTGATGGAGCAGCAAACAATGGAGGAACCCCTACTTGTTTTGAAATGACAGCTAGCGCTCTTATCACATCTGGTTCTGCTCCATTTCAAAACACATATATACCCGAAGGTAATTTATCTGATGCCAATAATGGACAGAATGCTAATGGTACTTGGAACTTGTGTGTTACCGATGACTCTGGTGGTGACACTGGTTTTATTAATGCCTGGCAGCTAACTTTTGATACTCCTCCTGCTCCACCAATAAATGATGATTGTGGAAACGCAATATTATTAACAGTAAATGCTGATGAAAATTGTACAACAACAACCTCTGGAACTGTTTTTCTAGCTACGGGATCAAGTGATGCAAACAGTTGTGGTGCAACAATAGATGATGATGATGTTTGGTTTTCTTTTGTTGCATTAAATTCTACTCATTATATTGACTTAACAAATATATCAGGAAGTTTTACTAACTTATACCTATCTGTTTACACCGGAACTTGTGGATCTTTAGGTAATGCCATTTTGTGTAGTAATGCTGATTTAGGGTCAACATTAACATCATTAACACCTGGTACAACTTACTATGTTCGTGTTTATACCAACACAACAACAGGTGGTCAAAATACGGACTTTGATATTTGCGTTTACTCAGACCCTCCTCCTATTTCTACTTGTACTGGTAATTATTATGACTCTGGTGGTGCCGGAGGTCAATATTCGGACAGTGAACTTATAGAACAGACTTATTGTTCTGATGCTGGAAATTGTATACAAATAGACTTTAATAGCTTTAATACAGAATCCGGTTATGATTATTTAGATATATACGATGGACCAAACACATCTTCTACTTTAATTGGAAGTTATTCAGGGACAAGTTTACCTAATGGTGGAACCATAACTTCTTCAACGGGTTGTTTAACTTTTGTTTTTGATTCAGATGGTAGTAGTGTGAGAGATGGTTGGGATGCTTCTATTAGTTGTGTAGCTTGTCCAACACCACCAACAAATGATGATTGTGGCTCTGCAACTGCATTAACAGTTAATACTGATGAAAACTGTACAACAACAACTTCTGCAACCTTAAACCTTGCAACTGCATCAAGCGATGCTAATAGTTGTGGCGCGACAATAGATGATGATGATGTTTGGTTTTCTTTTGTTGCTGTAAATTCTACTCATTATATTGACTTAACAAATATAACAGGAAGTTTTACTAATTTATACCTCTCTGTTTACACTGGAACTTGTGGATCTTTAGGTAATGCAATTTTATGTAGTAATGATGATTTAGGATCAACATTAACATCTTTAACACCAGGTACAACTTACTATGTTCGTGTTTATACAAACACAACAACAGGTGGTCAAAATACGGACTTTGATATTTGCGTTTACTCAGACCCTCCTCCTATTTCTACTTGTACTGGTAATTATTATGATTCTGGGGGATCTGGAGGTCAATATTCAGACAGTGAACTTATAGAACAGACTTATTGTTCTGATGCTGGAAATTGTATACAAATAGACTTTAATAGCTTTAATACAGAATCCGGTTATGATTATTTAGATATATACGATGGACCAAACACATCTTCTCCTTTAATTGGAAGTTATTCAGGGACAAGTTTACCTAATGGTGGAACCATATCCTCTTCAACGGGTTGTTTAACTTTTGTTTTTGATTCTGATGGTAGTAGTGTGAGAGATGGTTGGGATGCTTCTATTAGTTGTGTAGCTTGTCCAACACCACCAACAAATGATGATTGTGCTAATGCAACTTTAGCAACAGTTAATCCTGATGAAAATTGTACATCAACAACACCAGGTACTGTTCTTCTAGCATCTGGTTCAACAGATGCTAATAGTTGTGGAGCTACCAGAGACGATGATGATGTTTGGTTTGAATTTGTTGCCACAAATACTACTCATTATATAGACTTATTAAACATTTCTGGTTCAACTGTAGATTTATACCATTCTGTTTTTGAAGGAACTTGTGGCTCTCTAGGTAATGCTATATTATGTAGCGATCCAAACAGCAGCACATTAAATGGACTTACTATTGGTAACACTTATTATGTTAGAGTATACACCTATACTTCAACAAGTGGCCAAAATACGACATTTGATTTATGTGTAACTAGTCCTCAACCTCCACCTGTAAATGATGAATGCTCTACTCCTACCGTTGTAACTGTAAATAATGATGAGACTTGCACATTTACTACAGCAGGAACAATTCATGGAGCTACTGGATCTTCTGACGGAAATACCTGTTTTGGTACAGATGACGATGACGTTTGGTTTTCTTTTGTTGCCTTAAATGCAACTCACTATATAGATTTATTAAATGTTACAGGAAGTGTTACTGATATGTATCATGTTTTATATTCTGGTAGCTGTGGTTCACTTAATCAGATATATTGTAGTGATGCTAATTCAAGTACCGCATCAGGTTTAACAATAGGTGCGACATACTACATTAGAGTTTATACTTATACATCTTCTGGTGGTCAAGATACAGATTTTGATGTTTGCATAAGTTCAGATCCACCTCCTGTTACAGCTTGTTCTGGTAATTTTTATGACACAGGAGGTTCTGGTTCAAATTATTCAAATAATGAAAACTATTTTAAAACATATTGTTCAAGCACTCCTGGTCAATGCTTAGTTATGACCTTTACAAGTTTTAATACCGAATCTTGTTGTGATGAATTAACAATATATAACGGTCCAGACTTATCATCTCCTGTTATAGGAACATACGCAGGTTCATCATTACCTAATGGTGGAGTTATAACAGCTAACTCAGGATGTTTAACTATTTACTGGGATTCAGACTACTCTTCAACAAGTGCTGGATGGGAAGCAACAATAAGTTGTGGCGCTTGTCCTGCTCCAACATGCAGTGACGGTATTCAAAATGGAACTGAAACAGGTATAGATTGTGGAGGAACTTGTGGCGCTTGTCCTGTATGTGGTAATCCCACAACAAATGATTGGTGTTCAGATCCTGCAATACTTACACAAGGTGGCTCGGGGTGGACAAGTTCTACTTATAATTATTACACTTATGATGATCCTGGAACAAGCTTTTGTGGCTCTATTGAAAATAATTCATGGTACTTATTTACTGCTGCATCAACTACTGAAACTTTTAATTTTACCTCAATTGATAATTGTAGTTGGAATGATGGTATACAAGCAGAAGTTTTCGATGTAACAACAGATGCTAACGGATGTTGTACTTCTCTAAGTTCAGTTTCAAACTGTTGGAATCCTGGATATGTAACTTCTGGTACAGTAACTGCAACTGGATTAACAATTGGTAATGATTATTACCTTATGGTTGATGGGTATGCTGGAGATTATTGTGAATTTACAGTTAGTAATTGGAGTGCAACTGGGATTCTTCCTGTTACACTTACTAACTTTAAAGGACACAACTATAAGGGTGGTAATAAACTTATTTGGACAACTCAATCAGAAGTAAATAATGATTATTTTATAATTCAAAGAGCTAAAGATGCAAAAAACTTTGATGATGTAGGTATTGTTGACGGTAACGGAAACTCAAACATTGAAAATAATTATGAATTTATAGATGATGAATCTTTATCTGGAATAAACTATTACAGATTAAAACAGATTGATTTTAATGGTGATTATGAACATTCACGAATCATTGTGCTTAAATCAATTAATTCAATAGATGTTGCTATCTACCCTAACCCTTCTGCAGATAATTTGTATTTCGATTTAAGTGATAGTAACGATGAAGTATTAACGATAAGTTATACTAATATGACTGGAATTACTTTAAAGGAGAAAATTCAAACCTCTAAAGAAATGAACACATACAAAGTAAACGAATTTAAAAAATTGAGTTCAGGAATATATATGATGCAAATTCTTAATGAGAAAAATGAAATCATAAAATATCAAAAAATTGTCAAGAAATAAACTCTTTATGTCTAATCATAAAAAAAGCAGCTATAAATAGCTGCTTTTTTATTTCTGATAAGAATATAAATTTCTAATGATGACTTTCTCCTGTATCTTTATTATACAACAAAACTGCCACTATTGATCCTATAATTACTAATGCCATTGAAAAGACTTGTAATAATTCACTTTCCACAGATAAGTTCATATAAGCTGGCTGAAAAGGTATTAAAGCTAAAAATAAAGCTATAGCTACTGCAATTAATCTATTTTTCTTCATAATATTAAATTTAAAACTTAAAGATATAAAAAAAACGGAGTTAACTAACTCCGTTTTTTAAAAAATTATAAAGTTCCTCTTTTCTCTTGTTCTCTTTCTATTGATTCAAACAATGCTTTAAAGTTTCCAGCTCCAAATCCTCGAGCTCCCATTCTTTGAATAATCTCAAAAAATAAAGTAGGTCTATCTTCAACAGGTTTTGTGAAAATCTGTAATAAATAACCTTCTTCATCAGCATCAATCATAATACCTAATCCTTTTAAGGTTTCAATATCTTCTCTTAATTCATGACTGTGCTCTTCTAACCTACCTGGTACAGCTCTATAATACTCCTCTGGTGGTGTTGATAAAAATTCTATACCTCTAGCTCTTAATTTACTAACTGTAGTAATTATATCATCTGTAGCAACTGCAATATGCTGTGCTCCTGGTCCTTCATAAAAATCAAGATATTCTTCAATTTGAGATTTCTTTTTACCTTCTGCTGGTTCGTTAATTGGAAATTTAATTCTACCATTTCCATTACTCATAACTTTACTCATTAAAGCAGAATATTCAGTATGAATTTGCTTATCATCAAACGATAAAAAGTTAACAAAGCCCATCACATCTTCATAAAACTTAACCCATTTATCCATTTCATTCCAACCAACATTTCCAACCATGTGATCAATAAACTTTAAACCTGTTGGTTCTGGATTATAATCTGACTCCCATTTTTGATAGCCAGGTAAAAATACTCCATTATAGTTTTTACGTTCTACAAAAATATGTACCGTTTCTCCGTAAGTATAAATTCCTGAACGTACAACTTCTCCATGCTCATCTTTTTCTATAGTTGGTTCCATAAAAGATTTAGCGCCTCTTTTTGTCGTTTCTTCCCATGATTTTGTAGCATCATCAACCCAAAGAGCAACAACTTTTACTCCATCTCCATGCTTTACTATATGATCGTTTATAGGAGATTTTGAATTTAATGGAGTTGTTAAAACAATTTTAATTTTATCTTGTTTTACTACATAAGAAGCATATTCTCTATTACCAGTTTCTAACCCTTTGTATGCATATGATTGAAATCCAAAAGCTGACTTGTAAAAGTGAGCTGCTTGTTTTGCATTACCAACATAAAACTCAACATAGTCCGTTCCTAATAAAGGAAGAAAATCTTGTGCTCCTTCAAATATTTTTTCTAATCCGTATTCAACGTTTTTTATATCACTCATAATAATTTCTTTTTTTTAAATAAATATTAATGTTCTAACCAAGATTTGAAATAATCTTCATCTTGAATATCTAATGCTTGTTTTGTTACTTTCAATGGTTTAAATGTATCAACCATTACAGCCAATTCTTCAGTTTCTTTTTGACCAATACTTCTTTCCATAGCTCCAGGGTGTGGTCCATGAGGGATACCTGCAGGATGTAATGTAATTTGGCCTTGCTCTATATTATTTCTACTCATAAAATCTCCATCAACATAATATAATACTTCATCAGAATCAATATTACTATGGTTATATGGAGCAGGTATAGCTTGTGGATGATAATCATACAACCTAGGTACAAATGAACAAATGACAAAAGTTGTAGTTTCAAATGTTTGATGAATTGGAGGTGGTAAATGAACTCTTCCTGTTATAGGTTCAAAATCATGTATTGAGAATTTGTAAGGAAAATTATATCCATCCCATCCAACAACACTAAAAGGGTGAGCAGCATAAACATACTCATGAATCATTTCTTCCTTTTTAACTTTTACAATAAATTCACCCGTTTCATCATAAGTTTCTAATTCAGATGGTGGATGTATATCTCTTTCGCAAAATGGAGAATGTTCAAGATGTTGTCCAAACCAATTTCTATAACCTTTTGGTGTGTAAACTGGTTGTTTTGATTCTACAATAAACAATCTATTTTCCTCTGTATCGAATGAAATTTGATATATCATCCCTCTTGGTATAACTAAATAATCACCATATTCAAAATCAATATTTCCTAGAAGTGTTCTTAGTTTCCCTGTTCCTTTATGAATAAAAATAACTTCATCAGAATCTGTATTCTTATAAAAATATTCTGTTAACGATTGCTTTGGTGATGCAAGAGCAATTATACAATCTGAGTTAAATAAAACAGGAACTCTACTTTCTAAATAATCATTCTTTGGTGAAACCTTAAATCCTTTTAGGCTAATCGACTTCATGTTTTTATCTATTGCTGCAATTGGTTCTACAGAATATGATTTTAACACATCTTTTACCTGTGTAGGTCTTTGAGTATGATAAAGTAATGATGACATACCATCAAAACCAACAGTTCCAAAAAGTTCTTCATAATAAAACTTTCCTTCTGGGCTTTTAAACACAGTATGCCTTTTTTGAGGTATATTACCTAATTTGTGATATCTTGGCATTTTATAATATTTTTTTGATTAATGAATACTTTAACTTTAAAGTATGGTATTCACTCAGGATCTCTTTTGAGTTCTTTCTTTATTCTAACCTTATATTGGATGACTCTTAAAATCATAGTAAGGTAAAGATACAAAATTGAAGAATGGAAAAAAAATGATAAAAATCAATATTTTTTAGTTGTCTGATTCAAACCATTCCGCATAAGAAGTTGGAGTTTCTCTTAAAAAAAGGTAGGTAAGCGATAAATTTTCAGGCAACTCTTTTTTTATTAAATCAGCATAATAAATTAAAAGGTTCTCACAAGTTGGTTGGAATGGAACACGAATTAGTTTATTCATAAATTCAAACTGAGATACATTTATTTCCATTTTTTCATTTAGAACTAAAGCATGATCATAGACATCAACAACTAAATCTTTTACAATCTTCTTAATAATACCAAAATCAACGACCATACCTTCATCAGAATCAGAAGAGCCAGTTTTCACATCTCCTTTTACACTTACTTTTAATTTGTATGAATGTCCATGTATATTTTTACATGGACCATCATAACCAAGTAATGCATGAGCCATTTCAAAATCAAACTCTTTTGTAATTCTAATAACTGACATAATATAATTTTTACGCGAAATTAATAAATTACAATTTAGTTCCTATTACAATTATATCGTCCACTTGCTCCATCTTTCCTTTCCATTCACTCATAGCATCAATTAAAATTTCCTTTTGTTCGTCCATAGGTTTTGAATTAATAGAAAGTAATAATTGTTTAAATTGTTTATACCTGAATTTTTTTCCATTTGGACCACCAAACTGATCAGCATAACCATCTGAAAATAAATACAATGTATCTCCTTTTGATAATTTAAAACTATTATTGTTATACTTTTTATTACTCTCAGAATAACTTCCTATTGGAAAACGATCAGCCTTAACTTCAAATAACATTAATCCATTTTCATCAACCATATTATATCCAATAGCCTCTCCCTTATCAGTAGTTAAATTGTTTTTAGAAATAATATATAAAGGATTATACGCTCCTGAAAATTCAAGAATACCAGTTTGATTATCAAAAGTGCATAAAGCTATATCCATACCATCTTTTATATGGTGGCTATCTACTCCTTTTCTTAGTGTCTCCTCAACCCCTTTATTCAGTTCATTTAAAATTTCAGCTGGTTCTGTAATTCCATATTCACCAACAATTTTATCTAATAAGTTATAACCTACAATACTCATAAATGCACCTGGTACACCATGTCCTGTACAATCGACTGCCGCAAATAAAGATTTACTATCCTTTGTTGCTAACCAATAAAAATCACCACTCACAATGTCCTTTGGATCAAACAAAACAAATGTTTGAGGCAATTCTTTTGTAAACATATCATTTGAAGGCAAAATAGCATCTTGTATTCTTTTAGCATATGTTATACTATCAATGATATCTTTATTCTTTTGAGCTATCTCTGCACTTTTCTGAACTACTTCTTCAGTTCTCTCTATAACTTTTTCTTCTAATATTTGCTTTTCTTTAATCAACTGCTTCTCTCTATACTTAACAAAAGAAAAAACAATAATTGTAATTAGTAAGATGCAAATTATAATAAACCATGTGCGCTGCCATATTGGAGGTGTTATTTTAAAACTAAATGTTTCTGGTTCACTATTCCAAACTCCGTTGTTATTAGAGGCTTTTACCTTAAATTTATATTTACCAGGAGGTAATGGTGAATAGGTTTCTATCGTTTGCTTTGTTAAAGGTCTCCAATCTTCATCAGCTCCCTCTAACATTACCTGATAGTAAACTTGATTAGGATTAGTTAAACAAATACTCCCATAATCAAAGACTATAGATTTTTCTCTATAATTTAATTCAGTACCATCGATTAATGGTCGATCTTCTAGATTTACTCTAAAACGTGTAATTTGAGTTAACGGTTCTAATTTATTATCGTGAAGTTTATTAGTATTTAATTTAACAACACCTTTAATTGTTCCAAACCATAAACTTCCATCCTTATCTTTATACGTAGCATTGTTTTTTGATTCAATACCAACATATCCCATTTTTTGATTATATGAATAAAACTTTTGATCTACAGGATTAAATTTATTTAAACCTTTGTTTGTTCCTATCCAAATTGCGCCTTCATTATCAATATTTAATAATGAAATATAATCAGATAGTAATCCATCTTTAGAACCATATTTTGCAATTACTTTTTTACCATTATAAACAATAACTCCCTTACCTTCAGTTCCTATCCAAATATTACCTTTTTGATCTTCAATTATTGATGTTGGAGATATTTTAATATTTAAATCCAATTTCTGAATATCCACACCATCAATAGTTGATATACCTTTACCTCTAGCTCCAACCCAAATTTTATTTTTTGAGTCACAGTAAATTGCTGTAATATCATTTCCTGCCAAGCCATTATCTTGAGTTAATCTATTAGATAGTTGATTATTAATTTCATAATAAACTAATCCATCAGTAGTTCCAACCCATAAATTATTTGATTTATCAACTTCTAAGGCTGTAATTAGTGGCTGCAGCATAAATGAGTTAATTCTATAACTCATATCGAATCGATCTGAATTAGAGTTGTACTGCATTACGCCCCCACCCCATGTTCCAATCCAAATATTACCTGTTTTATCTTCTTTTATATATCGAACTTCTTCAAAAGCTAATCCATTTTCCTCATTGTAGTTTTTTATTACATTAAATTCATTTATTACCGTAACCCCCTTATTTGTACCTATCCAATTTTGATTTTTTTCATCTGTGAGTATAGCCCAAACCTGATTATTTAACAATCCTTCTTTTTCACCAAAAGAAAGAAATTGTTCTCCCTTAAAAATTAATAGTCCATTTTCTTTAGTTCCAATCAATAAATTTCCTTCTCTATCACCATTTAAACATCTAATTTTACTGTCTAATATTCCATTCTCATTACTAATAGAAAAAAGTGATTTATTAGGATTAACTTTTGTTATTCCTCCTCCCCAAGTCCCTATCCAAATATTGTTTTTTGCATCTTGATAAAAAGAAGTAATCCAATTATGAGCTAATCCATCTCTGACGTCATATATTTTTAATTTACTTTCTTTTTTGCTATACTCATATGCTCCACCATTATATGACCCAAACCATAAATTTCCTTCCTTACTTTCGAACATACATATAATCTGAAAATAAGAAGGCATGTCTTCAATTTGAAATTTTAAAAACTCCTCTTTTTCAATGTTATAATATTTTACACCAACATCAGTAACAAAACATATTGTATTATCTATTAATTTATAAACTTGGAAAACAACATCACTCAAACCTTCCTGGCCTTTGTACTGTTTAAATTTTAAAGAGTCTTTAGAAAGTGTATATGGATTTGTAATTTTAATAACTCCGCCTTTAAATGATGAAACCCACAAATTACCTACAGCATCCTCTTCAAAAGAAGTAATATCTGCACTCATACTTAACACTAATTCTATCTTACCATCAACAATTCTAGAAATACCACCATCAACATGTCCAATCCAAATATGTTCAGATTGATCAATGTAAATAGATTTAACAGCACCTTCTGCTAGTCCATTTTCAGTTGTATAGTTTATAAAATCTTTGCCGTTAAATTTAGATAAACCACTTGCTGTACCCATCCATACAAACCCATTTTTATCTTGTTGGATTGAATATACACTCGATTGAGCTAAACCTTCTTTTACACTATAAGAATCAAAATGGTATTTCTGACTGAAAACAAAATTTGCGCTCAAAAAAAGAGCCGACAAGAAAAAGATCTTGCCGGCAATATAAAATCTATTAATATTCATTTAAGAATCTATTTTTTAATAAAGAAAAAAGTTCCATTTTCATCTTCTAGCCCAGCAATTTTTCCAAATTTTGGTTTTTGCGATGACCCATTTTTTTGAACTGCTGAACTTACTTTAGAAACTATAGTTTCTATAGGAATACATGAGTTAGGATTGCCTGATAAAGTACTTGCAAATGTCTTTGTAAATTGAGAATTATCAACAGCTAATTCATATCCAGCAGAAGAAAAAACTTGAGATGATTTAAACTTTGTTGCTTGCCAGTCATTACAGCTTCTATCTTTAGGAGTAGAACGCATAGCTTGATAAAAAGATGGTCCTGATTCACATGCGTCAGTTACAACTAAAGTATGAGTTATAAATTTAGAATATGATTGCATTGCAGCTTTTAAGTTATTGATATTGAAATAAGTAAATTCTTCATCACGCTTTGCATCTACAGGTATCCAATATCCAGACTCATTAATAAATTTTCCATGACCTGCATACCAAACTAACAATGAATTTACTCTGTTGCTCCTAACTAAATCTCTTAACTCAATTGAAAAGAATTTTTCTAACTGAGATTTAGTCATATTAGATTTATGAATTACATTGTGAATTTTATATTTTGCAAAAGCAGACTTCATCATTGTAACATCTTTTGTTGGTCCATCTAAACTTGCAAAAGTTTTATAATTGGAATTTTCAATAAAAATAACCCATGTTTTACCCATAGGATTATCGCCTAATAAAGCAATATTTTCTCTATTAATCGTAAATGATTTTTCTGCGATATTACCATAGATATCTTCTGCTATAACCTTAAAGCCATCCTTATTCATAATATTTATATTCGCCGAAAAAGTTGGGTTAGTTTTATCTATAACAAAACTTGCTGTAGAGCCTTCTATTACTATTTTTTTTATCAAACTTTCATCATTTATAACCCCTTCAATGTAAAGTGTTGGATCATCTGAATCTAAATATATAGCACCATCATCTGATGCATATGGTGCCATTAATTTGATAATAGGTGAATTAATTTCAGTTTCTATAATTTCATACTGCCATGATTCAGAGTTCTGATATACATCAAAAGCAGAAATAGTAACATTTTTCAAATCATTTAACTTCAACTCGAATTCAAATTTAGGATTTATAGAATCTTTATTGAAAATAGCATCTTTACCATTTATTTTGATAAAATCAATATTACTTTCATCTAAAATTTGACCTTTTATAATGTATGATTCTAGTCCTTTCGCTATAGGCATTTTCCCGTCTAAAGTAGCAGATGGAGATTCAATCAAAATTTTAGGATTATTACTTTCTTTACTTAACTCATATAATCTTTGTTTTGCTTCATCATATAACTTTAAAGCTTTACCATCATAAGGAGTTAACGTTTTAATTGTTTGATAGTCTTTTACTGCAGATTTGTAATCTAAAAGTACCTCATATGACTTTGCACGTTGATAATAAAGGAAATAATCCTCTTTATTTAATCGAATTGCAGTACTATAATCAGCTATTGCATTTTGATGCTGATTTAAAAGTTGAAATGTATTTCCTCTTTTAACATAATAAGCTGTTTCATTTGGATGTAGAGCTATTATTTTTGAAATATCATCTAAAGCCTGCTGAGTTTTGTTTGCTCCAAGATTAATCTCTGATCTTAATAATAAACCCTTAACATTTTTTGGATCTAATAAAAGCCCCTTATCACATACTTCTAGAGCTTTATCAAACATGTCCATTTTAAGATTAGCATGAGCTAAACCTAAATGAGCTTCAACAGATTCTTTGGAATAAAATATTGCTCTACTAAAACTATAAGCAGCATCTTTATAATTCATTAAGCTATCTTGAGATATTCCTTTTAAATAATAATTATTACTACTCTTAATTTTTGAAATAGCATCATCAGCATTAGAAACTGCTTCAGTAAATTTTTTCAAGGCAATCAATGCTAAAGTTCTATATTCATAAGCTTCTTCAAGTTTCTTATCATTATCGATTGCTTTAACTAATTCAGCTTCAGCTTCAGTAAACTTATTTAATTTAAAATATACTCTTCCTAAATTTAAATAGTATTCAGCTTCTTTTGATTTAAATGTTATAGCTTGTTTGAAATCCAAAACTGCTTTATCTAAATCATTAGTATTTTCATAACTTAAACCTCTATAGTTTAACGCTCTATCATGATCGTTTTTAGATTCAAGTACTTTAGTAAATTCAATTATTGCATTGGTATAGTCTTGATTAGCAAAACTCTTTTCTCCATTTTTATATGCCGTAAAATAATTTTGAGCATTTATTATCGTAATACTTAAAAGCAAAAAATTAAATATTAAAAGTATTTTTTTCATCATTTTAGATATAACTAATTCATAATCAATACTCCACAAAATTAATCAATATTCCTATGAATTACTTGTTTTTATAGATAAAAAGCTTAATACTTATTCACAAATGTTACCCTCATTTTGTTAATTTTGATCAAAAATAAATCTATGCTTCAAAAAGATAAAATCAAAATTATTGTCGTTTTAACTTTAATTATTGCTATGGGAATAACTTATTTTTTTGAAGGTAAAGAATCATTAGTAATGAAAATTGTTGCAGGATTGAGTCTAGTAATTTGGCTTGTAACCTTGCTATTTTTAAATAAAAAATACAATTAATATGTTAGGGAATTTTTTTAATAAAAAAATGCTTGGTAAAATGGGAGCCATGCAAGAGCAATTAGAAGAAATTAAAGCTAAACTGGATAAAATAACTGTTATAGGTGAAGCAGACGGAGGTATTTGTAGAGTTATTGCTACCGGCAATAGAACCATTAAAGAAATAACTTTACTTGATAATTTTCATCAATCTGCAACTAAACAAGAAATAGAGTCTGCAATTACACAAGCTTCTAATAGAGCGTTAGAACAAGCTACTAGAGTTGAGCAAGGAGAAATGAGTCAAGCTGCAATGAGTATTCTTCCTGGGTTAGGATAATGCTTCTAATCGGTTTTTAACAGGATTTGCATACATACTCAAAAACAATCTTCTTGCATCATCATTATTTTGATTTATTGAAGTTAGTTTTTCTTTAACATAACAAATAAAATCTTCTTTTTTATTGAATGTATATTTAGACTTAAACTCATTTGAGTTATTCAATAAATCATAAGCAATATAGTTTGTAGGCCATAAATGATAATTTAAATAAACTTCTTTATCTATTATTGAAGCAATTCGCTTAATTATCTCATTTCTATTTGTTATATCTCTAAACTCTTCTATTCGATCATTTATCAAATTTGAAAAGGTAATTTTAATATTCCCTTTTTTTCCTTGAATTCCTCTAACCATATGCTGAACATCCTCATTAGGTCTTTTCACATAGCTCTCACCATTTTCCTTGGCTAGTAATTCAGTAATTTTCAATTCATCGCATGGGTCATATTCATAAGAAATACTCACAGGTGTTATGTTCATATTTTTATAAAAATCAATCAGATTTATATCAGAACTTAAAGCAAACATTTTTAGCACACCTGGATTTGTTTTATCATTACCATCTTTAGCTCGCCCTTCTCTTTGAGCTATCCATATCGACTGTTTATTTTCTAATAAAGTATACTGAATATAAGATGATAGTTGTATTGAAGCAGCTAACATCTCTTGTTTTGGAACATTACGTTGAACAATAAAACTTTTATTCAGTCTAACTAAATCTTTTACCCAAGGAATACCTAGCAAATTACTACCAATTGCTATTTCACATGTGTTCATCTTGTATTTATCAAGACCAAAGTTAATTAGCGCAGAATCCAAAACAATATCTCTGTGATTTGAAATAAACAAACGAGCACCTTTCTCTTCATTTATATTTTCTAAACCTTTAAAAGTTATTTGTGAAATTGATCGTTTTTCTATTTCATAAATAAAACGACATACAAAATTAGATTGAAACTCATTTATTGTTCTATATGACAACAACTGTTCTTTAAGCTCTATTATTGAATAATCTTCAAAGTATGAATTTATTGCTTCTAAGAATACCGGTTCTTCTAACAAACGATTAATTACAGGCAAATATTCACTATTGTTATATGATCTTATATTTTCAAAATTCACAATTCCTATTTTTCTCAAAAATATTATCTATTTTTAATATTCGCTAATTAATAACTGATAATCGTATGAAATATAGTTTTATTCTAATTTTATTAAGTACTATTTTAATGGGTTGCCCTTATCAAAGTGATGTTGAACTTAATACTTATGAGGAATCGCTTAAAGTTGACAAAAACTTAATTGATAACTGGGTTTCATACCATGATGATTATTCAAGAGAGGAACTAAGTATAGAAAAACTAGCAAAATCAGTTGTAGGAATTTCACACAAGGAATTTGATTCAAAAAACCGATTAAAAGGAAGTAATAAATTTAGAGCTTATGCAACAGAGATTGATGCTATAACTATATTTAATATAGAATCTGACAATGGTAAATATATGTTTTTAAAATATGGATGGACTGGAAAAAATGAATTCTACATTCAAGCTGTTAACGCTGAATTCGTTGAAGAAAATTTAAGATCTGATTCTCTTTCGACAGAAGAGCTCAGAACTTTTTTTACGAAAAATGTAAACCAAGAGAAGATGTTTGAAGAAAAATTAGAGTTTTATAGAAAAGATTCCCCTGAACATTTAAAAGTTAAAATGTTCATGAAAAAATCAGGTTTTTAATCTTCAACATTTAGGACTTCTGATTGTTCTTTTTTAATACTTTTCGAGTATGGTACATTAAAATTGAAACTTCCTTTACTCTTTTTATATTCAATCAAGGCTGAAGGAAAATCTAAATCAGACTCATCAACACCTTCACGCTTTTTTAATAATTCCATAACAAACATAAAGGGGTCTGCACCTTTATCTCCCTCAAACGTTGATATAGCTACTCTTTTAGGTATAAAACCCTCTTTAATCAATTCTAGAGTATAATATTTTTCCAATTCAAGGTCATAAGAAAACTTTTTAGCCCACTTATCTGAAGAAACAAGATTATTATCCTCATAAAGATTAATGGTAACATCTCTCATCTTATTATTCTCTTCATCTACAAGATAACCTGTAAAGTTTACTTGAGAGAAGATTAACATTGGAAATATAAATAAGTATGTAAATAATAAAAACCTTTTCATAATTAGCTATAATACGAAATAGTATAACATAAGTTACCATTAAAAAATAGTTTAACTATAAACTATTTTAAAAATAAAAAAAGGCTCTAAATAATAGAACCTTTTTTTATTAAAAATCATGTAGATTAATTAACCTCCAAAGTCATCAAATCTTATGTTCTCATCAGCCAAACCAAAGTCTTCACCCATTTTTTGAACTGCATTGTTCATCATTGGAGGACCACAGAAATACAATTCTAAATCTTCTGGATTTTCATGCTTATTTAAATATTGTTCTATTACAACATTATGAATAAAGCCAACGAAACCATCTCCTTCTTTATCATCAATATCTTTCATTACTTTCCAGTTATCAGATTCCATAGGTTCTGATAAAGCCATGAAAAATCTAAAGTTTGGAAAATCTTTTTCTAAATCTCTAAAGTAATGGATATAAAATAATTCACCTTTAGAACGACCTCCATACCAATAAGTCACTTTTCGGCCTGTTTTAAGCGTTTTAAATAATTCATACAAATGAGATCTCATTGGAGCCATTCCAGCTCCACCTCCGACATACAACATTTCAGCATCTGAATCATTGATAAAGAATTCTCCATAAGGACCAGAAACTATTACTTTATCTCCAACTTTTTGATTAAAGATATAAGATGAAGCAACTCCAGGATTAACATCCATCCATGTATTTTTTGCTCTATCGAAAGGAGGAGCGGCAACCCTAACATTTAACATAATTCTACGTCCTTCAGCAGGGTAAGAAGCCATAGAATATGCTCTAACAACTTCTTCGTCATTTTTCATTACTAAGTTTCTGATAGCAAATGGACCTTCAGCCCAATCTTTTTCAAATTTATCTGGTTCTCCTGGATGATCTTGTGGATGTGCTTTAACATCCATATCTGAAAATTTAACAGTACATGGTGGTATTTTAATCTGAATATACCCACCTGCTTTGTAATCCATATCTTCTGGAATCTCAACAATAAACTCTTTGATATAAGTAGCTACATTGTAATTTGAAACAACAGTTGCTTCCCATTCTTTAATACCAAGTATTTCTTCTTCAATCTCAATCTCCATATCCTCTTTCACTTTTACCTGACAGCCTAAACGATGGTTTGTTGCGATTTCTTTACGAGTAAAGTTTGGAATTTCAGTAGGTAAAATTGACCCTCCACCACTATGAACTTGACATACACATTGAACACATGTACCACCACCTCCACAAGCAGAAGGTAAAAATATACCTTGACCACTCAAAGTATTTAATAGTGTATCACCACCATCTACTTCAATTTCTCTTTCTCCGTTGTTTATGTTAATTTTAATTTTACCTGAAGGCATTAATTTAGCTTTTGCAAACAATAATACACTTGTAAGCGCAAGAACTACAATTAAAAAAACAACGATTGTTATTATTATTACACTAGTATCCATAATATCTATCTAAAAAATATATTAAAGTTCAAAACCTAAAAAGCCTAAGAAAGCCAAGCCCATTAAACCAGTTAGTATAAATGCCATACCAACTCCTCTTACTGGAGCAGGAATATGTGAGTATTTAATTTTTTCTCTAATTGCAGCAATTAATACTATTGCTAAAAACCAACCAAATCCAGATCCAAGACCATATACCGTAGCCTCTCCTATATTAGCAAATTGTTTTTGTTGCATAAATAATGCTGCTCCTAAAATTGCACAGTTTACAGCAATAAGTGGTAAGAAAATACCTAATGCTCCATAAAGTGATGGAGAAAATTTCTCAACTAACATTTCTACTAATTGAACAATAGAAGCAATTACAGCAATAAACATTATAAAACTTAAAAAGCTTAAGTCCATTGTTGCATATTCTTCGCCTAACCATGACAAAGCACCTTCTGCTAATACGTATGTTTCTAAAAGGTAATTGATTGGTATAGTCACTACTAATACAAAGATTACTGCTGATCCTAAACCTACTGCAGTTTTAACTGTTTTAGATACTGCCAAATATGAACACATTCCAAAGAAGAATGTAAATATCATATTATCAATAAAGGCACTTTTTATAAATATATTAATGTATTCCATTTCTTTTATATAATAAGTTATAATTAGCTTTCAATTAAATCTGGATTTCTATACTTCTGAACCCAAATATAAATACCTACAATAAATAATGATGATGGAGGTAATAACATTAATCCGTTATCCATATACCCCATGTCATAAATACCTATTGCCTTAAATATTTCAAACTTTTCGAATCCTGGAATTGTTAATGCTCCAGAACCAAATAACTCTTTGAAAAAAGCAACAACTATTAAAACTAAACCATATCCAAAACCATTACCTACACCATCTAAAATAGATGCCCATGGTTTGTTTCCTAATGCGAAAGCTTCAAGACGTCCCATGATAATACAGTTAGTAATAATTAAACCTACGAATACAGATAGTTTTTTAGAAACATCATATACATAAGCTTTTAAAACTTGGTCAACTATAATAACCAAACCTGCTACAATTACCAATTGAACGATAATTCTAATTTTGCTTGGTATTACATTTCTCATTAAAGAAACAATTAAGTTTCCTAATACAAGAACGGCAGTTACCGCAACTGACATAACTATTGCGTTATCCATTTGTACTGTTACAGCTAAAGCTGAACAGATACCTAACACCTGGATTGTAACAGGGTTAATCTTGTTTAATGGATTTGTGATTAAAGCTTTATTTTTCTTAGAAAATAAAGATTCTGATTTTGTTTCGCTCATTTTAATTTAAATTTACGTTTAGCGATTATTTTTTAAATTGAATCAATAACACTTAAAACAACTGAAGAATCGTTTAAATTAATCAAAGTTGAATCATTCAATACTTCTTCTATAATAGGTTCTTCAATAATTTTAGTTCCTGTAAATTCAGGATTACCTTTAAAGAATCTGTAATAAACATTTAAGTTTCTAGATAGCATTTCTTCAACACCAACACCTGTAAATGTTGCTCCCGAAATACCATCAACTTGATGTTCATTTAATTCATTTCCTGGTTTTTTAACTTTTATTGGAGCAAAAGCACCATTTTCTTCAATAGTTTTTCCAATAAATTGATCTTGAAACCAGTCTTCGGTAATTTTTGAACCTAATCCAGGAGTCTCACCTTTGTGGTCAAAAACCGACCCCGTAATTGCCGATGCATTATCATTTAAGCCTAAATAACCCCAAACATCATCCCATAAACCTTTACCACTAGCAGAAACTACATAATACATTTTACCTTGGTTTTCACAAACAAATATTGGAAAATGAATATCTTCTGAAGCTCCTAATGCTTCTTGAATTTTAGCATCATCACCTTTATATGTATTCATTATTGGCTTAACATATTTAGAATATTCTTTTCTTAAATTAATGTTAAACGCATCTAATTTATCTGTAGGATCAATTGCATCTTCAGAAGTTTTATCACTTACAATTTCTCCATTATAGTTTATTGTAATTCTTCTTTTTACAAAATCATTAAACATTTTTCCTGCATCTTCTCTAGAAACTCCATCTGTTTCTTCAATACCAATGGCTTGTAAAATATTTTGCATTTTTTCGTTTGATACATTAGCACTTTGAAGAGGTTTTAATCCCATCGAAACAAAAGCTAATAATCCACCAACAACCACTACCATTATAGTAGCAAAAATTATTGTATATACGTTACTATCTCTATTTACTGCCATAACTAAGCTATTTTAACTCTTTTTAATCTCTTTTTAATATTTGCATTAACTACTACGTGATCAATTAAAGGTGCAAATACATTTCCTATAAGAATAGCCAACATAACTCCTTCCGGATAAGCTGGATTAGCAACTCTAATTAGCATTGCTATAATACCTATTAATAAACCATAAACTATTTTACCTTTAGCAGTTTGTGAAGCAGTAACTGGATCGGTAGCCATAAATACAGCTCCAAAAGCAAAACCACCTAACATTAATTGATGTAAAGCTGGAACTTCTAAATAAGGGTTTCCACCTACAGCATTAAAAACTAATCCTGTTAATAAACCACCAACAAACATAGAAAGCATAATTCTAAAGCTACCAATACCTGTAAGTATTAATATTAAAGCTCCTAAACCGATTGCAATAACAGAAGTTTCACCAATTGAACCAGGTATTAAACCAATAATAGAATCCATTATAGAAGGAATTGCTTCTACACCACCTTCAACTGCTTTACCTAGAGGTGTAGCACCAGAAAATCCATCTACAGCTGTTCCATCTCCTAAACTAATCCATACTTTGTCTCCTGACATTTTAGTAGGATAAGCAAAGAATAAAAATGCTCTTGCTACTAAAGCAACATTTACTACATTCATTCCTGTACCACCAAATACTTCTTTACCAATAACTACTGCAAAAATTGTAGCTACAGCAACCATCCATAATGGCACATCTACTGGCATGATTAAAGGTATTAACATACCTGAGACTAAGAAACCTTCTTGTATTGCATGCTTATTAATGGCTGCAAATACAAATTCTACACCTAGCCCCACTCCGTAAGATATAATTACAATAGGTAAAACTTTTAGAGCTCCGTAAAGGAATTTATCCATAAACTCAGCCATTTCTCCAATAGCTAAAAAATGTTGATGACCGACGTTATATATTCCAAATAACAAACTTGGAATTAACGCTAAAACAACCATAATCATGGTTCTTTTTAAGTCAATTGAATCTCTAATGTGTGTTCCGTTATGATTTGTATGCCCTGGAACAAACAAGAAGGTATATGTACCATCCCAAACCGCATGAGCTAAAGGAAATTTTCCGTCAGCTTTCGGTTTCATTTTTTGCATAAATTGCTCTAATGCCTTCATTTATTCTATTTTAATAAAGTCGTTATAATAATTAACTACATTCTTTTCTTACTAAATCTAATGCCTCTCTTACAACTCGCTGTACTTCAATTTTTGATGTACAAGCAAATTCACAAAGTGCAAAATCTTCTGGAGCTACTTCATAAACTCCAAGTGCTTCCATTTTATCAATATCCTCTATCATCATTGATTTAACTAGTTGCACAGGGTAAATATCCATAGGGAATACTTTTTCATACTCTCCTGTAACAACATAAGCTCTCTCTTCTCCGTTAACGTTAGTATTTAAATCATACGTTTTATTTGGAGTTAAAAATGACAATGCAGTTCTAGATAAACTAAATTTATTTAATCCTGTGAAAGGTAACCAACCAAAGAATTGCGTATTTCCACCCTCAGGTAAAACTGTTAATTGATAATCGTAAAATCCTAAATATCCATTTTCTGGAATTTGTTTACCAGATAATGGGTTACCACTAATGTATCGCCCTCCGTCTTCAACATTTCCAGTAACAATTCCTGAAATATTTGCTCCTAATATTGTTCTTACATACTTAGGTGCATTTACTTTAGAACCAACAAATGATATTACTCTAGAAGCATCAAATTTTCCTTCTTTAAATAATTTACCAATTGTTAATACATCTAGAGATTTAAGTGTCCAAACAACTTCTCCTTTATTAACAGGATCAATATGATGAATTTGAACACCAACATTTCCTGCTGGATGTGGTCCTGAAATTTTATTTATTTGAACGTTTTTAGCTTTTTTATAAGCATCGTCAGGGTTGTCATTTCCATTTACATTTAAATGAACTTTACCATCCGTTAATTTGGCTATAGCATCTAAACCTATTTGAAACAATTCATCTTGTCCATGCATTACAAAATCATAATCTGGAGCTAAAGGAGCTGTATCCATAGCTGTAATGTAAATCGCTTTAGGAGAATCACTAGGATTTGCAATTACATCATAAGGTCGTTGACGGAAAAATGGCCAAACACCACTTTTTAGTATGGTAGCCAAAATCTCTTCTTTTGAAAGTGAATTTGGGTCACCTTGTTTAAAAGTTTCAAATTGATTAGCGCCATCTGCCTTAACTTTTACTTCTAAAAGTCTTCTCTTGTCTCCTCTATTAATCTCCACAACTTCTCCACTAATTGGAGATGTAAATAGAATTTGTTCATTCCCTTTATCGTAAAACAAAGGAGAACCTGCTTTTACTTTATCACCCAACTTAACACATAATTTTGGTATTAAATTAGGAAAATCGTCAGGTCGTAGAACCACGTCAGAAACTTGTACAGGATTAGCGTATAACTTTTCGGCAACACCTTTTAACTTGATATTAGTGCCTTTGCGAATTTTTACGTCTTTTGACATTTGCGTCTGTTTTTAAAAAATCAATTGACAAATTTATAAAATACTATTACCTTTCAAAGCAATTTTTAAGAATTTTATACATTTTTTTACCGACTAGAGATATACTTCGCTCAAAGTCTTAATTTTGAAGATGAATAAAATATTTTCGATTTTCTTGAAAAACTCACTAATTGTTTTTTTACTTGTTTTTACAATCTCTTTTTCTTTTTTTGGATTTAAGACTAAAAGCTTTCAATATCTTAACATTAGTAATAATGACACTACAGATATTTACGCAAATGACAACTATTTAAGATATGATGATTATACATACAACAAAAACATTAAAACGGTTTTGCTTTACAATTTGAGGGATGAATTGAGTTACCCTACTCTACCCTTAAATAGTAGTGAAAAACTAAAATTAAGCTTTGATGATTTTAACACCAGTTTAAAAACGTACTATTATACTTTTATCCATTGTAATGTTAATTGGACTCCTTCTGATTTATCTCCTAATCAATATTTAGATAACTATACCGAAGATGATATTAAAGAATATAAATATTCATTTAACACTGATAAAGCATTTATACATTACAACTTAACTTTCCCGAACGAAAACATTAGTATAAAACTATCTGGCAATTACATTATTAA
The DNA here is from genome assembly GCF_007993035.1 of Vicingus serpentipes. Lineage (NCBI taxonomy): Bacteria > Pseudomonadati > Bacteroidota > Flavobacteriia > Flavobacteriales > Vicingaceae > Vicingus > Vicingus serpentipes. Next base: position 37,576 of record NZ_VOOS01000002.1, on the reverse strand, counting down.
AGTATATGATTCTGATTATCCAGATGAAGCTGTGATTACGAAGAGATTCTTAGTTTATGAAAACCATGCTGATGTTAATATAACTATAAAACCATCGGTTAACCCTAATGAGCGATTTACAAGACAAGAAATTGACTTTGAAGTAAACCATAACAATTATGAAATAAATAATCCTTACCAAAATATTACGGTTATTTTAATGCAAAACTATAGGTGGGACAATGCTATTAGTGGTTTAAAACCCAAATTTATTAATGGTTCTTTATTAGATTATAATTACGAAGCTGTAAATGTATTTGATGGTAACAATGAGTTTAGAAATTTTGACATAAAATCGATGAACTTTAATAGCCAAAATGTATATAGAGTACAATATGATAATGCTGAAAAAATGATGAACATTATTTTGTATGAAGATTTACCTAGAGCATTCCGAAAGCATTATGCCCAACCTGATTTAAATGGCAATTTCTTGGTTAAACGAGATGACAGTAACGATTCAGAAACTGATGCAGAGTATGTAAATGTTACCTTTAATTTAAAGCGAGACACCCTAAGATATGGTGGAAATATTTACTTGTTTGGCAAGTTTACCGATTGGAAATTTAAAGAGGAGTTTAAAATGGCTTATGACACCATTAATAAACAATACCAGCAAACTGTTCTTTTAAAACAAGGTTACTATAATTACATGTATTGTTTTGTAAAGGATGGCTCAAAAAACGTGGGCGACATCTCTTACATAGAAGGTACTTATTACGAAACTGAAAACGATTATACTGTTTTGGTTTATTACAGAAACCCAATGGAAAATTTTGATCAGCTTATTGGTATGAAGACCAGAAACACGAATAAATAGAAGCCTACTATTCAATAACAATAGGAACTCCTGAATAAAACTCTAATACTTTTAACTTAAAAACATAATCATATTTAGAACGAATTAGCTGTGACTGAGCATTTAACAAGTTGTTTTTTGTTTGGTTAAAATCAAAAGAGTTAATAGCTCCTGCTTTGTAACGTTCATCAGCATAATTAAAAGCTTTAGTTTGTGCTTCAACAGAAATTTTTGAAGCATCATAAGATTTAGATGAAGCCTTAGCATCTGTATAAGCAGTTTGTATGGTTTCTCTTAGTCTTAATCTTTCAGTCTCTAACAAATATTCGGTTCTTAAATAATTGATTTTAGACTTATTTACATTTGTTCTAAACTGATAACGATTAAATATTGGAACATTTAACGAAACACCAACAGACTTACCTAGGTTTTGATCTAACTGTTCTGAAAAAGTAAAGAAATCTGGCGTACCCTGTCTGTGTTGATAGATGGTATTCATGCCCATATTTAGCGTTAAGCTCGGATAAAAATTAGATTTAGCAATTTTAACACCTTTTTCTGCACTTTCAATGTTTAATTCGGCTAACTTAATTTCAGGAAAAGATGCATTTGCTTTATTGTAAATATCCATAACATCATTACCTAAAATACTTTGATCGCTAATTGCAATATTTACATCTTGCACTTCAATACTAGCTTCTTTTAATTGTAGCAATTGAGCCAATCTTAAAGTTGCCATAGCTTGTGTATTTTCGGCAACAACCAAATTTTGTTGGTCGGTTGCTAAAGTCGATTTTATATTAAATAAATCGCCTTCAGCCAGAGATCCAGCATTCACCAATTCTTCGATTCGAGCAACTTGTGTTTCACTAATTGTAACTTGAGATTGAGCAACTTTAACTTGTTCTTTTGCAAACAATACTTGTAAATAACCATTTACTACGTTCAACGAAATATCGTTTTTCATTTTAGTTAATGCTGCTTCTTGTGCTTCTACACTAATTTTAGATTGCTTTAATGTGTGAATGTTTGCAAAACCATTAAATAAATTTACAGAAGAGTTAACTCCAATAGTATTAGATTGGAAATCGGCTGAAGCTCTAGCTCCAGAAGCCGTGATAGATGAACCAAAATTGTAATTATGTGAGGCATTTGCATTTAAATTAGGTGCAAAACTCCATTTAGCAGCCACAACATCTTGGGCTGCAATATTTTTATCTAGTTCAGATTGCTTTACAGACAGGTTGTTCTCTATAGCATAATTAACACACTCTTGTAAAGTCCAAATTTTAGTTTCTTGGCTTTTAACATTCCCTATAAAAAAGAGTGTTATTATCAATGATAAATATTTCATAAGCTTATCTTCTTTTCTTTTTCTTGTCCTTATCACTTGTTTTCTTAATTGGTTCAGTAATGTTCCAAACTTTTACTTTATCGGTTTCTTTTAAACCAGATAAAATCTCAACATTTATACCATCCGAAATTCCTAACTCTATAGTTCTTTTTTCAAATTGTTGTTCACCAATTTCAACTTCAACAAAAGGCTCTTCAGTTTCTTCATCAAATTGAACCAATGCTTCTTTGATTGCCAAAACATCTGTGCTTTCACCTATAACAATGGTAGCATTTGCGCTATATCCAGCTCTAACAAAAAAGTTAGTATCTAAAAATACGTTTGCTTCAATTTTAAATTGAACTGCTCCTTGCTCTTCAACACCTTGAGGTGCAACAAAACGAAGTTTTGCTTCGAAAGTCTTGTCGTTTATTGCTCCTAAGCTAATTTGCAATGGCATATCAATTTTTAATTTTCCAACTTCAGCCTCATCAACTTGACCCTCAAAAATCATATTAGTTAAGTCAGCAATAGTTGCTACGGTAGTTCCAGGGTTAAAATTATTACTCTCTATTACTTGATCTCCCTTTTTAACCGGAATATCTAATACTGTACCTGATACAGTTGATCTAATATTTGTATTTGCTGCACCTCTACCTGCTGTTCCTGATTTTATTATCTGTAAATCAGCCTCAGCATTAATTAATTCTTGTTTTGCTTGGTTAAAACGCAATTCAACACCATTAAAATCTTGTGCCGAAATCACTTTTTTATCAAACAAAGCTTTATTTCTATCATAATCAATTTGAGCATTGCTTAGAACTATTTTAGCATTATCAACTCTTCCTAAAGCACTATTTAAAGCTGCTTCGTTTGGTACGACTTTAATTTTAGCAATTAAATCTCCCGATTTTAATATTTCTCCTTCTTTAACAAATACCTCCTCAATAATACCTGAAATTTGAGGTTTTATTTCTACTTGGTCTTCAGGAACAACTTTGCCAGTAGCTACAGTTTTCTTCTCAATATTTGTTCTTATTGGAGCTACCGACTCATACTTAATAGGATCTTGATTATTGGTTGAAATGAAGAAGTTAGTAGCGTATATAACTCCTAAAACAAGGATTCCAATTAAAATGTACTTAAATACTTTTTTCATTATTTATATAATTTATTTTTATTAATTATTCTTCTCTTAAAGCGTCTATAGGCTTAATACTAACTGCTCTTTGAGCAGGAATTAAACCGATTAAAGTTCCTAATACTACCATAATAACAAGTGCCCCAATTACATAAGGAATTGGAACAGTAGGATTAGTGTATGGTATATCTGTTTCTTGTGTTGCTGAATCTATTATTTTTAATACAAATGAACCTAACACAATACCAAAAATTCCAGCAATTAAAGTTAAAAATACCGACTCTAATATTATTTGACCCCTTACTTCGCTTGGTGTTGCTCCTAAAGCTCTTCTAACGCCTAATTCTTTTGTTCTTTCCTTAACAGATATTAACAAGATGTTTCCAATACCAATAACTCCAGCAATAATCGTTGCAACACCTACTACTAATGATAAGAAAGTTAAGCCTTTAGCAAATCCGTTAATTTTATTAAATAGTTCACCTAAATTAAATGAACCTATAGCTCTTTCATCCTCTGGTGATATTTGATGAATTTTCTTCAATACTTTTTTTACATCTTCTTCAACTTTAATAACATCTGCGTCATCATAAGCAGCAATAGCTAGCCAGCCAACATCATTTCCTGTATTATATAATTTTCGGTAAGTTGAAAAAGGTATAGTAATATCTCCATCGTCACCAAAACCGCCACCATCTTCAAACTTTTTAACACCAATAACCCTGAAAAATACGTTATCAATTCTAATAAACTTTCCAATAGGATCAACATCTTTAGCAAAAAGTTCTTTTTGTGTTCGTTCACCAATTACACATACCTTCCTGTTTGTTTCAATGTCATTATTATTTACAAAGCGTCCTCCATTGTATATTTTTTGTGTTGCTATTTTAGATAATACAGGATAGTCACCATAAATACTATAAGAACCTGTCCGCTGACCGAAAACAACACTCCCAGATTCACCACCAAAGGCACCCTTTACTATTCGAGGCGCTATATATTGAATTTCAGGAATTCTAGTTTTTAAAACCTGAACATCATTTAATTTTAACTGTATTGGCCTTCCTGTTTTAAAACCAGCATAAGGCACACTAGTTTGTTGAGCCCAAGCAAACATACTATTCATTGCTACATCTTCAAATTTTTCTTCAAAGCCATTATCCAATCCTTTTGCAGCGCCTGACAAAACAATATAAATAAAGATACCCCACAACACACCTATTACAGTAATAATGGTTCTAGACTTATTCTTTTGAATAGAGCCAAATATTTCTTGCCAAGTATCTCGATTAAATATCAACATTATTCGTCTCTTAAAGCTACAATTGGTTTAATTCTGGCTGCTCTTCTTGCCGGTACATATCCAGCTATTGCTCCAAATACAATTAAAATTATGGTTGCAAAAATAGCTGTACCTGTATTTATATATGGATTTTTAATAAAATAGTCATCTAATGAATCACCTAAAGAACTAAGCAACATTATACCTGAAAACAAACCTACGTAACCAGCTGCCGTTGTAATAAAAATTGATTCTTGTAATATGATTAAAATAACAGACCTCGGTGAAGCTCCAATTGCTTTTCTAATGCCTAATTCTTTGGTTCTTTCTTTAACAACATAAACCATAATATTACTAATACCAATAATTCCTGCTATTAAAGTTCCTAAGCCTACAAATGATACAACCATTTGAAGCAAACTTCCAAACTGTTGGTTTTGCTCTAAATCATCAGCCACATTCCTTAAATAAATTGCACCCTGGTCATTTGGATGAATGTTGTGACGCTTTTTCATAAAAGACATCAATTCTTCTTCAAAATTCATAGCTCCCCCATAGCCAATTTCAGGTTTGAAAGCCACTATAATTTGCTCTAATTTGTCTGTATTTTTTTCTATTAATTGATTTGTAGTATATGGTATGTAGACATATCTTTCCTCATTATCTCCGCCATCATCTTGGAAAACTCCAACTACCTTAAATGATCTTTTTCCAATATCAATAAACTGACCTAAAGCATCTTTCCCTTCAAACAAATCTTTTTCAACTAAGCGACCAATAACAGCGTATTTGGTTTTATTTTTTAAATCCTCATTATTAATATACCTCCCTTTCATTAAGATCGTTTTCTCTGCATTTTGATGCCCAGGAGCAACAGCTCTTAATCCATAATTATTTGATTTACTTTTAAATTTAACTGAATAATTTCGGGTTATACGAGGTGTAGTGTATTGAATTTGATATTTAAAATTTTTCTCTATTTCAGCTAAATCCTTATTATCAAACTCTATAAAACGGCCTGTTTTAAAACCATTGTAAGGAATATTAGTTCTACCTGGAAATAGTCTAAAAATATTAGTAGCATCATCCATAAAAAACTCTTGAAATGAGTTTTTTAGTCCATTACCAAAACCAAACAGAATGACAAAAATGAATATACCCAGAGCTACTGTAAAGCCTGAAAGAAATGTTCTCAATTTATTTTTTGAGATTGTTTCAAATATTTCTTGCCAACTATCTCTATTAAACATGGTCAGAAGCTCTTACTTGATCAACAAACTTATCTTCTATAATTACACCATCTTTAAGTATAACTACTCTTTTACACATCTTAGCAATATCATCTTCATGAGTAACAACCAAAATAGTTTTTCCATCATCATTAATTTCTTGAATTAATTGCATAACCTCATAAGAAGTTGTAGAATCAAGAGCTCCGGTAGGCTCATCTGCTAATAACACTTTTGGTTGAGCGGCTAACGCTCTAGCAATAGCTATACGTTGTTTTTGTCCTCCAGACAATTCACTTGGCAAATGGGTTGCCCAATCGGCTAAACCTACTTTTTCTAAATATCTTAAAGCAGTTTCATTACGTTCTTTGCGGGGTACTTTTTGATAATAAAGGGGCAAGGCAACATTTTCGAGTGCTGATTTATAATTAATTAAGTTAAAAGACTGAAAAATAAACCCTAAAAACTTATTTCTATACTTAGCTGCTTTTGTTTCATCTAAATCTTTAATCGGAAAATTATCCAAAGTATAAGTCCCTTCATCGGCAACATCTAACATTCCAAGAATATTAAGCAAAGTTGATTTACCAGAACCTGAAGAACCCATTATCGCTACTAACTCACCTTCTTTTACATTAAAATTAATTCCCTTTAAAACATGTAATGAGTTTTTACCAATTTTATAAGATTTATGTAAGTCTTTTATTTCAATCATTGTATTGGTAATATTAAGCCTATTAACTATAGTTTACGCTATTTAAAATCTTCAATTATTCCTCCTGTCAATCTTACTATATCCGTATTTCCTGAAATAGCATTAAAAACAGACTCTAAATGTGTTGCCGCAGTATTTAAGTAAGAAGTCTGTATATCTCTAAACTCAAACGAAGAAATACTTCCAGTTTTATATTTTTCTGTAGCTATTTGCAGGTTTAACTCAGCATTTTCTAAAGTTGACTTTGTTAAGTATAAAATAGCTGTACGAGCTGAATATAATTCATAAGCAGAAATTAAATCATTTGTTAGGGACAACTCCATTTCATTAATTGTTAAATCAGCAATTTCTTCTTGAATCTTTAAGTTACCATATGCCCTATGAGTTTTGTGCCCATTAAACAACGTAAATGTAAGCGACAAATTTGCATAATAAGTAAACGATTCATTCCCACTAGTATTAATACTCTCTCCACTTATTGAGTTTCCTTTAAAGCCACTAATAGTTTTATTAGTTCCTGTGTTAAAAGAAAATACTGGAAATAAGTTTGCACGCATTAAGTTTTTATCTTTTTTAAGAATATTTTGATTGATGTATTGATTTTTTAGAGTTTGGTTGTTTGACAACATTTTTTCTTTCAACCCATCTATACTTAATAAATTTTTGGTGTGTTCTAATTTATCTGTTAACACATATTTATTTTCAACATTTATAGCCATAAGCATATTTAAGTTACGCTGTGCATTTTTAAAAGCTAACTCTTGCATTAAATAGTTTGTTGAATCAGTAAGCAAAGCATTTTTCACTTGTAACAAATCAAACGTTGAAGCACTCCCTAAATCTTTTTTATCCTGCATATACTTGTATCTATCTGATGATACTTCTAGTAGTTTATGAATTGCATTCAATTTTTCTTGTTGTAATAACACATTGTAATAACCAAGTATAATCGATTGGATAGTATTCTCTACTACTACTGCAGCATTTCCTTCGCTTTGCTCTTGTAAGTACTGTAATCTATCTTTTGATATTTTCACCTTAAACCCATTAAATAATACCCAATTTAAATCAGCACCATAAGTAAGACTGTTAGATTGAGAAGTACCTTGTATGAAAGAAGCAGGGTTATTGTTATCGCTCCAATTAAAACCTTGACTAGCATTAGCCGAAATTGAAGGTAAAGCACCAGCTTCTAACCAATTATTGTTTCTTTCAGCAACCTCTATATTCTTTCCAGCAATTTGAATTTGAAAATTAGATTTCAACCCAATTTCTATGGCATCTTTTAACGATAAATTATCTTGTGCTTTAAGATTAAAACTTAAACACAATAAGCCTAAAACTATAAGTTGGCTATTTTTTATTGTTTTAATAATTATACTATTCATGCTTATTTTCTTGACTAATTATTTATAATGTCAGCATCTCTTTTTACGTCCATCAATGTAGGCTCAACTTCTTCAGGCATTGGCTTAACTCCAGTCCATAACCATTTAAAAGCTTTTCTAACATCATTAAATAATAAGATTAATAAAGGGAAAAACATCAAAATAAAGACTGTTCCAAACAATACTCCATAAGCCACGGAAATTGCCATTGGCACTAAAAACTGAGCCTGAAAACTTGGTTCAAGAATTAATGGGTACAAACCAGCAATGGTAGTTATTGAGGTTAATAAAATTGCTCTAAACCTAGAAGTTCCAGCATCAATTGCTGCATCTACTAAACTCATTCCTTCTTTTAGGTTTCTATTGTATTTATCTAAAAATACTACAGCATCATTAACTAAAACTCCCATTAAAGCAATAACTCCCCATACACTTAACAATGAAAAAGGTTGGTGTTCAATACCGTGACCTAACATAGCACAAAAAGGACCAATCAAAATAATAGGAAAAAACATTAATCCTTGCCATAATGAATTAAAATTAAGTGACAGAATTAATAACATTAACATGATTAATATCCCTCCTATTATAGCCATAGATGAACCCGATTTTTGAGCGGATTCAGCTTGGCCTCTAAATTCAACGTTTACGCCTGGAAAATTTGCTTTTAGCTGAGGCACAATTTTTTCTTCTATAGCTAAGTTAATTTCAGAAGTTGAAGCATATGCATCAACCTGAGCCGCATCAACTCTTATTTCACGAACTCCCTCAAAATGCTTAATACTAACTTCTCCCCTTTCAATTTTATATTCAACTAATTCTTTTAACGGGATTAATTGGCCTGTTGCTGTTTTAATTTTAACATTATCCAACTGTCCCAAAGACTTTCTATCTTGTTCAGGATATCTAACCCAAACCCTCACTTCTTCTGTACCAATAATTAAACGCTGAACTTCTTCTCCAAAAAATCCTTGTCTTATTTGGTTCGTAATATCTAAATGGGTTAATCCTAAAGTTCTAGCTTTTTGAGTTAACTCTAGAAGTATTTCTCTATTTCCTTGCCCTCCATTATCAGTTATATCTTTTAATTCTGGCATTTTAGCTAACTCTTTCTTTAAGTAATCTTTAGCTTCTTTTATCTGTCTATAATCATCTCCTTTCAATGCAATTTCAACTGGTTTTCCCCAACGGTTTCCACCTCCAACCATAAATTTTTCTAAGGTTGGATCTTTCTTAATTTTATTTTCAACCCTTTTTGCGATTTCAAAACTCGAAATCTCTGCTCCTTCAACATCCAGATTAACCCTTACCATTCCAGCATGTGAACCGCTTTCTCCAAGTTCCTCGGTTCCTCCAATAACAGCTGAAACATAAGTAATTAAAGTATCTCCATACTCTTCTTCCAATTCATATTTTACTGCCATAACTTGATCATAGCAATACCACATAAATTCAGTAGTTTTTTCTTTAGGTTCCCCAGATTTATATGCAAACTCGACTTTAAAGTCATCGAATGGTATAGCTGGAAAAAAAGTTGATTTAATAATACCATTAGTTAAAAGTGTAATAATTAAAATCATAAATAATAATGGGAAAAAAGCCAATGCACGTCTTAACCTTTTTTTATACATTATAGCCTTTAATCCTTTTCCATAAACGTTGTCTTTTAAATAACTGATGCTATTTTCAACTGCTTGTTTAATTTTAGAAAAGATGTTGTTTGATTTTTCTTTTTGCTGTAATTTTTTAGTTCTTAAGTGAGATGGTAATACTAAGAATGCCTCTATTAATGAGAATAATAATGATGCTATAACTACAAATGCCATTTCTTGCATTTGTTCCATTCCTTCAATAAATAGAAGCACACTAAAAGCTACAACAGTAGTAAGAACAGAAGTGAATACGGAAGATATTACCTCCATTGTCCCATCTAAAGTTGCTTGATATGGTGTTTTACCTTTTTCGTAATGAGCATAAATATTTTCGGCAATTACAATTCCATCATCAACGATAATACCAACAACGAGTATCATTCCAAATAACGAAATCATATTTATAGTTATACCATATAAAGCGCCTACTATAAACATTCCTAAAAATGAAATAGGAATACCAGCTGCCACCCATATTGACAATCTTAAATTAAGGAACAATCCTAAAACAATTAAAACTAGTAACAAGCCTATAAAACCATTATTCATCAACATATCAATTCGCTGCTTTAACATATCATAAAACTGAAACATAATAGTCAGTTTCATATCATCATGCTTCGAATTAAATTCCTCTACATACCTTTTTACTTCATCAGAAATTGCCCCTAAATCCTCATCCTCTAATTTCATTATCGTTAATGTCACATTTCTATCACCATTAACATAACTTTTAACTGGAGAATCAGCAAATTGATATTTGACTTTAGCAACATCACCCAATGTAATAATATCTCCATTTGGTGTTGTTCTTATCACTAAATCTTCAATACCTTGTACAGTGTTTTGTTTAGCTTTTGCTCTAATTAGATACTCTTCACCATCTGTCTTAACAGAACCAGCAGAAACATCTCTATTGTTAAATCTTACTGCATTTGCTACGTCATCAAATTTTAAATTATACCTTAACAATTGTTCCTCTTCTACTTCAATAGAAAATTCGGTTGCTGGATATCCATCTTTTAAAACTTGGCTAATAGCATCTGTATTCAGTAATTCATCCTCTATCTTCTCAGCAGTTTCTTTTAGCTTAATAATATCAACATCACCTGATAATGAAATAAAAGAGGCTCTACTATTCATAAAACCTCTTTGTTTCACAATAGTTGGTTTCTCTGCGCCTGCTGGAAAACTATTAATACCATCAACAGCATTTTCAACATCTCTTAAAACTTCATCAAGATCTACATCTTTATAAGCTACAATATTTACTGAGGCAACATTTTCTGAAGATGTCGAAAATAATTCTTCAATTCCTGAAATTCCTTTTAATGCTTGTTCAATTTTTATGGTAACACCCTCTTCCATTTCTAGTGGAGATGCCCCATTATAAAAAACACTTATTCCTATTCTGTTTGGATCTTGTTCTGGGAAAAATGAACTATCCATTGTAACAATAGCCGTAATACCAAACATTGCAGTAATTACAATAATTGCATTTGCCCAAATTGGTTTACGTATAAAAAATGAAATTAAATTTCTCATATAATACTTATTGAATAATTGGAGCTACTTTCATACTATCAACCGCACCAGGAATTGGTTCTATCACAACCAATTCTCCACTGTTCAACCCCTTAACTATTACTGTGTTTTTGTTTCTTTTTATGATTGTTGGATTTTTTCTAATTAGCATACTATCTACAACAGTATATATAGTTTGGTCATTTAAAAACGACCTTCTCGAAATTTCATCAGCATTGTCTACTTTATCAGCATAAATACTTGCTTCAACATACATTCCGTTATACAATTGTTGCTCTATATTGGATTCTATACTAACAAAAACATCTATTGATTGAGTATTTGGATTAATGTTTTGTGCTATCCTAGCTACTTTTCCATCCCATTTCATTTCTTTATTCTCACTAAATAAATTCACTTTATTACCTACTTTAATTAATGAGATATTTTCTGGACTTACAGGAACTGCAACTTCCAAAGCAACCGTTTTAATAATTGTAGCTATTGGTGAACCAGGATTTATAATTGCTCCTGTTTCAGCTGTAACAGCAACAACACTTCCATTAAAAGGTGCATAAACACTATATTTCTTTAGTCTTTCCTCATCACCTTTAATGTTGTAGTATTCTGCTAAAATATTTTTTGCTGCCAAAAAAGTTTTTTCTTTATTTGATTTAAACGAAGGTAAATCAGGAAGAGAATTGTCTAAGTCAATATTATCAAGGAACCCAGACCAAGCAGTAACATTATCCGAGAAATCAATTTTGATATCAGGCAGAACAGATGCCATTAAATTTAAAAAGCCACTTTTTCTAGCTTTTAAAGCTAATTGAGCTTCTTTATCATTTATTTTAAAAAGTAATTGTCCTTGTGAAAAACTCTGACCTGCTTTCAAGTCAACTCCTCCAGATAAAAGGACACCTTGAACTTCAGCTGAAAGCGTTATATTTCTTGAAGAAGAAACTCTACCAAATCCTGTAACAAAAATATCTACAGTATCATTTTTAACTTCATGAACCTTTACATATTTGTTGTTATCTCCTTTTACCGCTCCTTTTTTAGCACCATCATCTTTACCTGTGGCTAATCTATATACCACAAGAAATAACAATGAAAAAACTACAATTAAAATAATTATTTTACGCTTAGCCATAATCTACTCAATTTATTAATTGAGCAAATTTAGATGTAGAAATCTAAACAATTTACATTATTACACAAATGGAAAAGAATAATGATAAATGGTTTAAACAAGTAAAATCGAGCGAATTGATTATTTATTTTCTTTTCTTTTTAGCTTTATTTACAAAGTAAAAAACGGTAAATATTAATATCAATGCCACCATTATAGATATAAAAAAGATAAACTCTGATCCCATAACGTATAATTTTAAAGTGAAACTAATTAGGCTTAATAATTAAACGTTAGATAAAAATAAAGGTTGCTTCGACTAACAATCAAATTCTGTCTATTAATTTAAAAATTCGCCATTTCATTTTTTATTACTTTTATATTTCATTCACACTTTAATGAAAAACATTAATAAAATAAAACTAAAAAAACAGACTCTAAATCCTGCAAGCTACTATTTTGATGCTATTATCGCTGGTAACATTACCATTTTGAGTAAAGCTATTACTCTTTTAGAAAGTACTAAAATAGAAAACCATAAGATTGCAGAAGAAATTATTGAGTTGTGTTTGCCTTACTCTGGTAAATCACAACGAATTGGAATTACAGGTGTTCCTGGAGTTGGCAAAAGTACTTTTATAGAGTCTTTTGGAAAGTATTTAATAAATGAACATCATAAAAAAGTTGCTGTTTTAGCTATTGATCCTAGTAGTCAAAAAAGTGGTGGTAGTATTTTGGGTGACAAAACAAGGATGAACGACCTATCCATAAATAGCAATGCCTTTATTCGCCCTTCACCTTCTGCTGGAGCTTTAGGTGGTGTAGCAAAAGCGACAAGAGAATCAATTATTTTATGTGAAGCGGCAGGATTTAATATTATCTTAATAGAGACCGTTGGTGTTGGTCAATCAGAAACTAATGTGAATTCGATGGTTGATTTCTTTTTATTACTTATGCTAGCTGGAGCCGGAGACGAGTTACAAGGTATAAAACGAGGAATCATGGAAATGGCTGATGCTATATTAATTAACAAGTCAGATAGCGAAGATTCAACTAAAATAAAATTAGCTAAACAGAATTACAAAAATGCATTACACTTATTTCCTGCTAATAAAAGTGGTTGGCTACCAAAAGTAGAATCTTGCTCAGCTTTGAATAATATTGGAATTGAAAAAACATGGGAAATAATTAATAAACATAATGAGCTAACACATTTAAATGGTTGGTTTGAGCAAAATAGAAAAGACCAAGCTAAATTTTGGCTAAATGAAACTATATCTGATTCAATTAAAAATATGTTTTATCAAAACGAAAAAATTAAATCCCTACTTCCTCAAATAGAAAATGATGTTGTAAACGGAATAATTAGCCCTTTTAAAGCTGCACACCTTTTACTTAATGAATTTAAAAAGTAATTTTTATCATATTTTCGATTAGATATTAAAAGTACTTTTACCAAAAAATATCACATTAAAAATAATATGAGATTACTTTTAACTCTAACAATTCTAATCTCTGCCTCTACTTTTTTTGGGCAAGAAATATCTTCTGAAGCAACAACTCAAAAACGATCTAATAAAGGTAGATTTTATGGCTTCTGGGGATGGAATTCTGCTTGGTACACCAATTCTGATATTCATTTCAAAGGAGACGATCATGATTTTACTTTATATGATGTTAAAGCAAAAGACAGACAAACTCCACTTGGCATAGACCCATACCTTAATCCTTCAAGACTTACAATTCCTCAAACCAATTATCGCATTGGATATTACATTAATGATAAATACGATATTTCTATTGGTGTTGACCATATGAAATATGTAATGGATCAATTTCAGACGGTAAAAATAGATGGAAGAATTGACATTGATAATATTTATAATGGAACATATAATAACCAAGATATTATAATGAGTTACGATTTCTTAACTTTTGAGCATACAGACGGTTTAAATTATATCAGCATAGAGCTTACTAGAAATGACGATTTATTAGAATTACTTAAGATACATTCTAACCCTAAAAAAATTCAACTAAACACTTTATTAGGTTTTGGAGGAGGAATATCTTATCCCAAATCAAATGTCAGGTTAATTAATAACCTAAGAAATGATGAATTCCATGTTGCAGGTTATGGTTTTGCTGCAAAAGGTGGTTTAAATCTAACCTTTTTTAAATATGTTTTCTTAAGGTCAGAGTTAAAGTATGGGTTTATCAATATGCCTGATATTAGAACAACACCTTCAGCTTCGGATAAAGCAAGTCAGCATTTCTTTTTTACACAAATTAATTACTCGATAGGTTTTACTTTATACCCTTTTAGTAAATCAGAATAACTGACGCACTTCATTTTTAATTTGATTGATTGCAATTTGAGTAGGTGAAGATTCTAATTTCAATACTATATCAAATATTTTTTTACTTAGTTCAGCATTTGTAGCATTTGCTGGAACTTGAGTTGCTGCAATATTTATAATTTTTATCACCTCTTCTTTTGCAATTTTGGTTGTTTCCCAAACAGTAGCAGAAACATAAACTTGTTGGCTAATATTATGTTCAAATTCTGTTCTAATAGTTTGTACTAAACTAGATTGTAATAACTTTGCATCCATACCTTGCCTATTAACTCTCGACACAACATTATTTATTGATACTCTCTCCAAAAATAAAATTAAACGTTCATAAGCTTGAAGTCTTAAAGGTGTAGCTATTTTTTGATTAGCTTTTCTAAGTTCTAACATCTGTTTACGGTACTCATTGTCCATAAATTTCTTTAAAATTAAATATGTAGCCACAAACATGATGAAAGAAGGAACTGTATATTTTAAAAGTTCTAAAAAAGTATCCATAATATATTTTTATTTTAAAGATTGATAAAAGTATTAAAAAAGAAAGTACTTCTGTTTTATCGTTCCACTATTTTAAGATAATAACTACAATTTTATTAGTTTTGTTGTTCACTTTTTTAATCATATGGAACAAATTTTATCAAACAGAATAAATAGTTTAAGTGAATCTCAAACACTTGCTATGGCAAGACTAAGTAGAGAGCTTATTGCAGAAGGAAAAGACATTATTAGTTTAAGTATTGGTGAGCCCGATTTTGACACTCCAACTTTTATTAAAGAAGCAGCAAAAAAAGCGATTGACGAAAATTATTCACACTATACTCCTGTTCCAGGGTATATTGAATTAAGACAAGCTATTTCTAAGAAATTTAAAAGAGATAATAATCTAGATTATACTCCTGAACAAATTGTTGTTTCTACTGGAGCAAAACATGCTTTAACAAACTTAGCACTGAGTATTCTTAATCCTGGTGATGAAGTTTTATTACCTTCTCCATACTGGGTTAGCTATTTAGAAATGATTAAAATAGCTGAAGCAACTCCAATTACAATTACAACAAATATTGATAACGATTTTAAGGTTACTCCAGAACAAATAGAAGCTGCTATAACTCCTAAAACTAGAATGATTTGGTTTAGCACACCTTGTAACCCAAGTGGTTCTGTTTATACAAAAGAAGAATTAAAAGCTATCGCAGATGTTATTGTAAAATATCCGAACATTTTAATTGTATCTGATGAGATTTATGAGCACATTAACTTTTTAAGTAAACACGAAAGTATTGCACAATTTGATTTTATAAAAGATCAAGTAATAACTGTTAATGGCGTTTCTAAAGGTTTTGCTATGACTGGATGGAGAATTGGTTACATTGGTGCTCCTAAATGGATTGCCGAGGGATGTATTAAGATGCAGGGACAATTTACCTCTGGAACTTGCAGTATTGCTCAAAAAGCAGCTCAAGCAGCTTTAGAAGCTGATGCAAATGTTACTGATGAGATGTTAAAAGCTTTTAAAAGCAGACGTGATTTAGTATTAAAAGAAATGGGAGAAATTCCAGGCTTAAAACTAAACGAACCAAAAGGTGCTTTTTATGTTTTTCCAGATGTAACTAACTTTTTTGGCAAAACAGATGGAGAAACAATGATTAATAACTCTGCTGATTTAAGCATGTTTATTTTAAATAAAGGATTAGTTGCTTTAGTATCTGGAGATGCCTTTGGAAATCCTGATTGTATCCGTTTATCTTATGCTGCATCAGAACAAACTTTAACTGAAGCTATTAGAAGAATAAAAACTGCTTTAGCAACTTTAAAATAAAATTTTGAATAAAAACGAAATCATAAATCTATTTAGCGACTTCAATAAACTTAATGTTTTAGTTATTGGAGATGTAATGATAGATGCATACTATTTTGGTAAAGTTGATCGGATCTCACCTGAAGCTCCAGTTCCTATTGTTTCTGTTCAAAATAGAGAAAATAGACTTGGTGGAGCAGCTAATGTCGCGTTAAACATTCAAGCACTAGGTGCAACTCCTATTTTATGTGCTGTTATTGGTAATGATGAAGATGGGAAGCTATTTAATCAACTACTTGAGAAACAACAACTTTCAAATGAAGGTATAATTACAAGCACGGATAGAATTACAACTGTTAAAACAAGAATTATTGGAAATAATCATCAAGTATTAAGAGTTGATTCAGAAACAGATAAGCCTTTAAATAATAGCGATAATCAGTTATTTATAAAACAAATTGAATCGTTAATAAAATCTAAAAAAGTAGACGCTGTAATTTTTGAAGATTACGACAAAGGAACAATTACTCAAGAAGTTATTGATAGCATTGTTAGTTTATGCAACATAAATAACATACCAACAACTGTTGACCCAAAAAAACGCAATTTTTTAAGTTATAAAAATGTTAGTTTATTCAAACCTAATTTAAAAGAATTGAAAGAAGGTTTAAATATTGAAATTAATCCAAGAAATATTATTGAAGTTAGTGAAGCTGTTGATTTATTAAACAAATCATTAAACAATACTCTTAACTTTATTACCTTATCTGAGAATGGCGTTTTTATAAAAGACGACAAAGAAAGTCATCATTTAGCAGCTCATTATCGAAATATAGCTGACGTTTCTGGAGCTGGTGATACTGTAATAAGTGTAGCTTCATTATGTTTAGCTTTAAATCAACCTCCAAAAATGATAGCTGAAATTTCAAACCTAGCTGGAGGTTTAGTATGTGAAAAAGTTGGTGTAGTACCAATAGATAAAGATCAATTATTATCAGAAGCCATTTCTAAATTGGTTTAAACTTATGACAGTAATACCTTATAAAAATAAAGAAGGAAGTAAGAAAGAACAGGTAGCAACTATGTTCAATAATATTTCTGCTAATTACGATTTTTTAAACCACTTTTTATCTTTAGGTATTGATATACTTTGGAGGAAAAAAGCAATACGATTATTAAAAGACCATAAACCTAAAGTTATCTTAGATATAGCTACAGGTACTGGTGATTTTGCGCTAGAAGCATTAAAGCTTAACCCAGACAAAATTATTGGAATTGATATCTCTAAAGGAATGCTTAGCGTTGGTAAAGATAAAATGAAGACAAAAGGAGTTGACCATATTATTGATTTACAACTAGGTGATTCGGAAAACTTACCTTTTGAAGAAGCTACATTTGATGCTTACACTGTTGGTTTTGGTGTAAGAAATTTTGAAAATCTTGAAAAGGGATTAGCTGAAATGTTAAGAGTTTTAAAGCCTAACGGTAGAGCGATTGTTTTGGAATTTTCAAAACCTAAAAACTTCCCTATTAAGCAACTTTATAATTTTTACTTTAATAAAATTTTACCGGGAATTGGTAAAATGGTTTCTAAAGATAACGCTGCTTACACCTACTTACCTGAATCTGTAAATGCTTTTCCTGATGGACAAGATTTTGTTGATATATTAGGTAAATTAGGTTATAAAAATCCAAAAGCTATACCATTAATGTTTGGAATTGCATCAATTTATACTGCTACCAAATAAATTTAAGAATTACTCGTTAGTACTAAATGTTTAAGACAAAACAACGTACATTATTAATCCTTTTCTTGTTGACTTTTGGCTTTACATCGGCTCAAAAATCAACAACTTTAAACTTACCAAAGTTTGACCATCGTTTTATGCATTTTGGCTTTCTATTAGGAGTTAACTCTGCGAACTTTGCCTTAGATCGTTATTCCCCAAATGTTGAAGGTTCTGATTCTTTATACATTTTAGAGCCAAATAGTACTACAGGATTTAATTTAGGAATAATATCTGCAATGCATTTAGGCGAACATTTTAGTTTAAGATTCACCCCTAACCTAGCCTTTGCTCAACGTAAATTAACCTACACATTTCAAACTATAGATGGCGAAAAAAAGTATGTTAAAGACATTGAATCTACCCTAATTAATTTCCCCATAAATCTAAAATTTAAATCAACAAGAGTGAATAACTTTAGCGCTTATATTATTGGAGGTTTTGCTTATAGCTTAGATTTAGCCTCTAACGAAAGTGCAGTTAATGATTCGAAAGACCCAAATGATATTATTGTAAAACTTAAGCCAAATGATTTTATGGGACAAATTGGTTTTGGAACAGATTTTTACCTCGAATATTTTAAGTTTGGCGTTGAATTAAAAATGTCATACGGATTAAAAGGACTTGATGTTAAGGAAGATAACGCTTTCTCAAATCCTATTGAAAAACTAAAATCAAAAATGTTTTTACTTTCCTTAACTTTTGAAGGGTAATATCTAAAATTAAAATGAGAACAATAGACATTGTTGTATTACCTGAAGAAGCATCGAATCCAGAATACTTAAGAAAAATTATTTCTAAAGAAATTAGAGAAAAAGAATTTGAGTTTGTAGTTCGAAAACGTTCTATTGACGCTAGAAGAACTCCAGTTAAATTTAACCTTAGAATAGATATTTACATCAATGAAACTATTCCTCCGGCAATAAACACAACTACTTACCAAAATGTAGCCAACAAAAAACAAGTAATTGTTATTGGATTTGGTCCTGCCGGAATGTTTGCAGCTTTAAAACTAATTGAGCTTGGCTATCAACCAATTGTTTTAGAACGCGGAAAAGATGTTCGCAGTAGAAGACGAGATTTAGCTGCAATTACTAAAAATCAAATTGTAAATCCTAATTCAAACTATTGCTTTGGTGAAGGTGGCGCTGGAACTTACTCTGATGGTAAGCTATATACGCGCTCTAAAAAAAGAGGTGATGTAAATGCTATTTTACAAGTATTGGTTGAACATGGCGCTGACGAAAATATACTAGTTGACGCACACCCACACATTGGTACGAATAAGTTACCTAAAGTTGTAACCGATATGCGTGAAACTGTTTTAAAATATGGAGGTATCATTCATTTTGAAACACAGGTTACTGATATTATTTTAGAAAATAATAAAATTAAGGGGGTAATTGATCAAAACAATAAAACGTATCAAGCTGATCAAGTAATATTAGCTACAGGACATTCTGCACGTGACATTTTTTATTTATTAGATAAAAAAGGGATAGAAATAGAATCGAAACCCTTTGCTTTAGGAGTAAGAGTAGAACATTCTCAAGATTTAATTGACGCTGTTCAGTACCATTGTGATATTCGAGGTGAACATCTCCCTCCTGCTTCCTATAAGTTAGTACAACAGGTTAAAAAACGTGGTGTATTTTCTTTTTGCATGTGCCCAGGAGGTATAATTGCCCCATGTGCAACTGCTCCCGGAGAAATTGTAACTAATGGTTGGTCTCCATCAAAACGAAATAATCCTTTTGCTAACTCTGGAATTGTT
Source organism: Vicingus serpentipes (assembly GCF_007993035.1). Lineage (NCBI taxonomy): Bacteria > Pseudomonadati > Bacteroidota > Flavobacteriia > Flavobacteriales > Vicingaceae > Vicingus > Vicingus serpentipes. The sequence continues at coordinate 17,629 of NZ_VOOS01000002.1, read as the reverse complement.
GTTACTGTTGAACCTGAAGATTTGGAACCATACAAAAAATATGGCGCTTTAGCTGGATTAAAATTTCAAGAAGCTGTTGAAAGAGCAACTTTTGTTGGTGCAGGAAATGATACAATTACAAATAATGGACAAATAGCTCCTGCACAACGTTTAATAGATTTTATAAACAACAGAACTTCGACAACATTACCAGATTGTTCATACAAACCAGGAGTTGTTTCAGCTCCATTACACTCCATTTTACCAAAAACAATTGTAGAACATTTACAAGGAGGATTTAAAGCTTTTGGTAATAAAATTACAGGCTATTTAAATAGAGACGCTATAATTGTTGCTGTAGAAAGTAGAACTTCATCTCCAGTTAAAATTCCAAGAGATAGAGAATTATTAGAACACCCACAAATTAAAGGGTTATATCCGTGTGGCGAAGGTGCAGGATATGCTGGAGGTATTGTTTCGGCAGCAATTGATGGACAAAAATGTGCTCTTGCCATTCATCATAAAATTCAAGCTCAGTAACTTTTTAGACCTTATTTTTGCATTTAAAAAGAGATTATTTAATAATTTCGAAAACTAATCTATAAAATTAAACTATGAAAAAATTACAAACACTACTATTAGCAAGTTCGTTTATAGCATTAACAGCTAATGCTCAAATTAAAGCTCCACAACCTAGTCCAACTGCTACATTAACACAAACAATTGGTTTAACTGAAGTTGAAGTTTCTTATTCTAGACCTGGTGTTAAAGACCGTGTTATTTTTGGTGAATTAGAAAAATGGGGTAACCTATGGAGAACTGGTGCAAATGCATCTACAAAAGTTAAATTTAGTGACCCTGTAACTGTTGCAGGAAACAAACTAGCTGCGGGTGAATATGCATTATATGCTATACCAGGAGAAAATGAGTGGACAATAATTTTTAACACTAACCTTACTTTATGGGGAACTGGTGGATATAAAGAAGAAGAAGATGCTGTTCGTTTTACTGTAAAACCAACTAAATTAAACGATAAAGTAGAATCATTAGATATTGATTTTAGTCACTTTACTTACACTGGTGCAAACATGGAAATTAAGTGGGAAAACACCTTAATTTCTTTTTTAGTTGAAACTAATGCTATTGAGCAAGTTGAAAAACAAATTAAAGATCAATTAGTTGACGGACCAAGTGCTGGTTCTTATGCTGCTGCTGCTGGTTTTTATTTAGAAAACGATAAAGATTTAGCTCAAGCTGTAACTTGGATGGACAAAGCAATTGAGAAAAGACCAGAAGCTTTTTGGTATGTACATACAAAAGCAAAAATATTAGCTAAAATGGGTAATAAAAAAGAAGCAATTGAAACTGCTAAAAAATCTATTGAAATGGCTAAAGCTAATGAAGGTGGAGATTATGGTTACGTTGCTAACAACGAAAAATTAATTAAAGAATTAGAAGGAAAATAATTCCATCTTTTTTATACAAAAAAAGGCTAACCAATTGGTTAGCCTTTTTACTTTTAATTAACAACCCTTGACTTTATCAGAAAAATACTCGAACTTCGTTTAACACAATGTAAAAAACATTAAAACGTTTCCAACAAAAGCGTTACCTACAACTTAACAATTAGCACTAATTCTTCCCAAATTCGGAAATTCTAAAATTATTGTTTCCGTTTTTAGGAAACTTTTTCATATATTTGTCGTATGACAATAATAGATACCTCATCCAAGGTGGAGCATCAGATTGAAATTACACCCATAGAAGATGTTGACTATAAAGTCTTAACTAAAAGTCGATATTTCTTTGACTGGGAAGTTGAACATGAATATGAGGTATATAAATTACAAATTGTTGGATCAAGTGAAATTTTAGGTCTTATTTCATTAGAAAGAATTCCAAATGAATGGAGAGTACATATTAGACTCTTGACTGTATCCAAGGAAAATAAAGGGGAAGGTAAAAAGTATGATAAGATTGCTGGTAACTTAATAGCCTTTTCAGCAAAAATTGCAGTTAACGAATATGCCGAATATGCTTGCGTATCATTAAGACCAAAGAGTCAAATTGCTGAGCATTATATTTGTAAATATAATATGATACCAACAGGGATGACGCTGAGTATAGAAGTACCAGAAATATTGAACTTAATAAATTTATATGACCATGGAAAGTAAGAAAAACAAAGGTTTTATTGAAGATGCTGAATATGGTTTAGACTCAAGATACAAATCAAACGAAGAGTATAAATCTGAGGCTACTTTACTGATGGAGGCACGATTAAATAGGATGAAGAATCTATCTAAGGATCAGATTATTCGTGCTAAACTTATGCAGTTAAAGCTAAAAATGGAGGAATATATTAAACAGCCAATATATGACGATCGAAATCACTTTTCTGAATTTCTTAAATTATATGTTGACACAATATATTCAAAAAGAAACAGATTTGCGGATGACATTAATATTAAGCCCATTAGGCTTAGTCAAGTAATTAACAACCATAGAGAACCTAAAGATGAATTCATAATGAAGTTAATGATTCATTCTGAAAAGGTTTATGAGAACATTTGTGACTTTCATAAGAAGACTTGGTATCAGGTTTATTTTCACGAAAAAATATGTGATACCATGTCAAGTCAAGAAAAATGGAGACCAGAACTTGAAAAGGATATTAAGATTAGTGAATTAATTAAATAATAGACTGTAGGTAACAATGTATAAACGGCGTTAAAAAGACCGTTTATACTAACCGTTAAACGAAATCTCTAAAAATAAAACCCTTTAAACTTGGTTTGTCCATTTTGATTAAACTCTAGTGCTGGGAAAGGAAACTTAACAAAACCAAATGCACCTAGCACCGTATTGGCAAATTTACTTTTGGTTTTTATGCGGGTTAAATCAATATCTAACGAGAGGTAAAATTGTCTTTTTCTTTCAGTTGTACTATAATCGTAATAAACACCATCTGTTACAAAAACATTATCATGTCCGCCTAACATTCCATCAGCACCATAACCAATAGCCAAATTAAGCCATTTAGGGAACTTTGCGTCGTTTTTTAAGAAAGAAGCAATATTTGCACTCAACCAATAAGTTTGTCCGTTATAATCCTTTAAAACTTGTTCGCTTAAATTACTTCCTAAAACATTTGGTCTTACAGCAGCATAATCGGTTGTATGAAAAGAATACTTTAATAACACACGTTGTTCTTTCCAAGCTAATTGTTGCGCAATAAACAAACCAGTACCTGAAACATTGGCAACCATATCGCCAGTAGAAAAACCCCAATCGGCAGAGTAACCATCTAAAACTTCCACTGAGGTCAATAAAAATAAACCAAGAGTTCCTCCATACCAAGTTGCTTTTTTCTCACTTACCCCACTCCACTTTAACACCTCATAACCAGCCATACCAACATAATAAGATGTTACAGCGTGTCCTATTTTGTCCATTTGTAACCATTCTTGGTTATCATTAAAAGTGTGAAAAGAAGTAGTTGGGACATCTTTATACCACAATTGGCTTAACCCAACCATTGTTCCGCTATAAATAGTTGCTTCTGATGCAATTACGGTGGTTAATCTTTTTTTGTTTAGCGTGTCGAGTTGAGCTTTTAGAGGTGAGAAGAAATTCAAACTTATCAATAACAGAAGTATGTATTTAATTACCTTCATTTCCCTTTACATCCAATCTAAAAAAATTCCTGATCAAAACCGGAATGATGTATATCTTAATTTGCTATAACCTTAAATTCGGTTCTTCTATTTTCGGCTCTACCGGCATCAGTATCGTTAGTAGCTATCGGTTGAGTATCTCCATAACCTTTAGTAGTTAATCGGGTAGCGTCAATTCCTTTTTTCACCAAATAATCAAACACAGCCTTACTTCTATTTTCAGATAAAGTTTGGTTCATTTTTTTATCCCCAACATTATCGGTGTGTCCGCTCAATTCAATTTTAAGTTTTTCATTTTTATTCAAGAAATCAACCAATTTATCTAACTCAATTTCTGAACGTGTTTTTAAATCGAATTTAGCGGTTTCAAAAAATACATTTTTGAGTACTACACTTTGCCCCACTTTAATTTTATGCATTGGTACATCCTTTTTAAAAGGCTTATCAATAGTACCCTCAGTTAAAGTAAAGTTTTCAGAATGAAATAAATAACCTGGTTGAGAAACATTCAAGGCATAATCTTTATTTACCGGCAAACAAACTAAGTATTCACCAGTTACTTCATCAGCATAAGACTGAACTGCTACTTCTTTGGTTTGTAAGTTAATCAACTCAAAACGTGCTGGAAGAACTTCTTTAGTTTCTGCATCATAAACCTTTCCTGCTAAGTAAGTTACTCTATTTGGACGAGCATTTTCTGGTAATTCAAAAGCATATAAATCTAACTCTCCAAAACCACCTTCTCTGTTACTAGCAAAATATGCTAGCTTACCTTCTGCATCAACTAATAAACTATTCTCATCACTAAATGTATTAATTGGATAGCCTAAGTTAACTGGGGTTGTCCACTGTCCGTCTTCATTTTTTGTACTCATGAACAAATCTAATCCTCCCATTCCAGGATGTCCATCAGAAGAAAAATACAACGTTTTATTATCTGGATGAATAAATACAGATTCTTCTCTACCATCAGTGTTAATTACATCACTTAAACGTGATGGTGTTGACCAAACTCCTCCATCACTCAATTCGCTAGTCCAAATATCTTGTTGCTTAATTCCTCCTCTTGTTCTAAAACCTCTTATAAAATAAAGGGTTTTACCATCTGAAGAAAAAGAAGGTTGAGTTTCCCAATGTTGAGTATTAATTGGTGTTCCTAAGTTTTTAGGATTTGTCCATTTACCACCAATATTATAAGCATAAAACAAATCACAACTTCCATAACCTTTTCTATCTGGTCCATAACCATTCATATCGGCACAAGATGTGAAAATTAAAAATTGTCCGTTTGGCGATATTGTTGGAGCACCTTCATTGTTTAAGCTGTTAATTCCTTTTAAATTTATTGCTTTAGACCAATTATGTCCATCATATTTACTTACATAAAAATCTTCGTTAAACCCATCGTATGTTTTTTCTGAATTCAATCTACGTGTATATAATAAATACATTCCATCTGCCGAAAGTGAAGGAAAATATTCAGGTAACTCACTATTAATTCCTTCTCCTAAATTTTTTGGTTCAAAAGGAACTGGATGCTGCAATGCTTCCATTGCAAACTCGCAATCAATTAATCCTTTTTTTGCAGGCTCTTTCATCATTAATGGCGAGTCGGTAAACTTAAAATAGTTCGTTAGGTTTTTTTGAGCCTCTTCATATTTACCAAATCGTAATTCAAGCAGGCCAACAGAAGCGTGAGCTTCTGGAAACAAATCAGGTTTTATAGCTATTGATTTGTTATAGTGTTCAATTGCCTCTTCATATCTTCCTGTTTCTGTATAAACATAAGCCAATAATAATTCAGGCTCAGCGAAATTTGGATCTTTTTCTAATGCTTCTAAAAAATTAAGCTCAGCAAGTTCATTATTACGCATATCGTATGCATTCTTTCCTTCTTCGTAAAGCTTAATTGCTTTTTTATTAGAGCTAGTATATTTTTTATCTTGCGCCTTTATTGAAAAGCTAGCAAACAATAAACCAAGAATTATTAGAATTGAAGATAATCTCATAGTTAAGGTATTTTCATGTATTTATGGGTTTGTAGCGAAACATTCCATTTTGGGTTTTCCATTACATAATCAATTATAATCGGCATAATCTCGTCTACTTTACTCCATTCAGGTTGAAGATACAATTTACACTTCTTATTTACAAATTCAGCTTGTTCTTCAGCCCATCTCAAATCATGCTTATTGTGTATAATCACTTTTAATTCGTGAGCTAAGCTGTAATTTTCTTTTAAAGGTAATTTGTTTTTCTTTGGAGATAAGCAAATCCAGTGCCACTTTCCAGTTAATTTGTAAGCTCCGGATGTTTCTAAAAACAACTCAACACCAATTTGAAGTAACTGTGTTGTAATTTCTTCTAAATTATAAATGGTTGGTTCACCCCCTGTAACAACTATGGATTTAGCTGGGAATTTTTGTATGTTTTTTACAATTTGAGAAATATCAGTTAATGGATGAGTATTAGGATTCCAACTTTCTTTCACATCACACCAATGACATCCAACATCACAACCACCAACTCGAATAAAATAAGCTGCTTTTCCTGAGTTATATCCTTCTCCTTGAATGGAATAAAACTCTTCCATAATTGGAAGTTTTAAACCTTTTTCAAGTAATTCTTTTTCTTTTAACGAAGCTAAATCAATTTCATTTATCATAAGAAAGGTAAAATTAAGAATACCTATCTTAATATTTATAAATACAATCTTAGATAATCATATTTAGCAAATTAGGCTTCTCATTTAAGTACTCTCCTAATACACCTCTATCCATCATTCTCAACATTAAAGGCTGTAAATCTTCTTTAGACTTTAGTTGAACTCCAACAACTGCAGGGCCTTTTTCTCTATTATTTTTTTGAGAAAACTCAAAATAGGTAATATCATCATTTGGACCTAAAATATCATTTACAAACTCTTTTAAAGCTCCTGCTCGTTGCGCAAAATTGACAATAAAATAATGTTTTAATCCACTATATAAAAGTGCTCTTTCTTTTATTTCCTCCATTCGAGTAATATCATTATTACTTCCACTTAATACACAAACTACATTTTTTCCTTTTATCTCTTCATGATATTGATCTAAAGCAGCTAACGATAATGCTCCAGCTGGCTCAACAACTATAGCATCTTTATTGTACAATTTTAAAATGGTTTCACAAACTTTGCCTTCAGGCACAACTACCATATCAGCTAAATTATCTTTACAAATTTGAAAAGTTAAATCTCCTACTTTTTGAACGGCAGCGCCATCGATAAACTTATCTATATTTAATAATTTGGTATTCTCTCCATTTTTTATTGAAGTACTCATTGAAGGCGCTCCTTCTGGTTCTACTCCAACAACCTTTGTATTTGGAGACAATTGTTTAAAAACGGAAATGACTCCTGCAGCCAATCCACCACCCCCTATTGGTAAAAAAAGGTAATCTATAGGAGCTTTAGCTTGCGCTAATATTTCCAACCCAACCGTAGCTTGACCTTCTATTACTTTCTCATCATCAAATGGAGGAATAAATGTCATCTGATTATTTGTACAAAACTCTTTAGCAGCTAACTGTGCATCATCAAAAGTGTCTCCTACTAATTTAATTTGAACGTAGTCTTCTCCAAACATTCTAACTTGTTCAATTTTTTGTTGAGGAGTTGGTAAAGGCATAAATATTACGCCTTTTATTTTTTTGTACCTACAGCTAAACGCAACCCCTTGAGCATGATTTCCCGCACTAGCACACACTACTCCTTTAGCTAATTCATCATTAGTTAAACTACTTATTTTGTTAAAAGCACCTCTAATTTTGTAAGATCTTACATTTTGTAAATCTTCTCTTTTTAAATAAATGGTTGCATCATGCTCTTTTGATGCATTAAAATTTATCATCAAAGGAGTTTCAGATGCCACATCTTTTAAAATACTAGAGGCAAATTTTACATCTTCTAATTTTGGAAAATAAGTAGCTGTTTTCATTTAAACCTAATTTAAATTAGTCATTTCAGTCATCGATTCTCTTAACTCATAACCAATTATTTCTATCGGATGAAATCTGATTAATTCGTTCACTTCTATCAATTCTTTATTATCGACTCCAGTATTTATATTTTCATTGAAGTTTTTACCAATTAAATTGATATCAACTTTTTTCATAAAATCAGCTAATAAAGGCTTGCATGAATGATCAAACAAATAACAACCATATTCAGCTGTATCACTTATTATTCTGTTCATTTCAAACAGTTTTTTACGAGCAATTGTATTTGCAATTAATGGTGCTTCATGCAACGATTCGTAATAAGCCGACTCTTCTTTTATTCCAGTTTCTGTCATTGTTTCAAAAGCTAACTCTACACCAGCTTTTACAAAAGCTACCATCAACAATCCATTATCAAAATATTCTTGTTCTGATAATTCAGAAGATATTGCTTCTGTTTTTTCAAAAGCTGTTTCACCTGTCTCAGCTCTCCACTTTAATAAATCGGCATCATTATTCGCCCAATCTTTCATCATGCCTTTCGAAAATTCACCAGACATAATATCATCCATATGTTTTTGAAATAAAGGAGTCATTATTTCTTTTAATTCTTCAGCAATATCAAACGCTGCTATTTTTGCAGGATTTGAAAGTCTATCCATCATGTTAGTAATTCCACCATGCTTTAATGCTTCTGTAATTACTTCCCATCCATATTGAATTAGTTTTGCAGCATAACCAGGTTCTACACCTTTTTCAACCATTTTATCAAAACATAATATAGAGCCAGTTTGTAATACCCCACATAATATGGTTTGTTCTCCCATTAAATCAGATTTAACTTCCGCAACAAAAGACGAATGTAACACACCTGCTTTATGACCACCTGTTCCTACACAATAAGCTTTTGCTATCTCCAAACCATCTCCATTTGGATCATTTTCTGGATGAACAGCTATTAAAGTTGGTACTCCAAATCCTCTTTTAAATTCTTCTCTCACTTCAGTACCCGGTGATTTAGGAGCTACCATTACAACGGTAATATCTTTTCTGATTTCCATACCTTCCTCAACAATATTAAAACCATGAGAATATGAAAGTGCAGCACCATTTTTCATTAATGGCATAACCGCTTGAACAACTGAAGTATGTTGCTTATCTGGAGTTAAGTTAATTACCAAATCAGCTGTAGGGATCATTTCTTGATATGTACCCACTTTAAAACCATTTTCAGAAGCATTTAAATAAGAGGTTCTTTTTTCATTAATTGCAGAATCTCTCAAAGTGTATGAAACATCTAATCCTGAATCTCTTATATTTAGTCCTTGATTTAACCCTTGAGAGCCACATCCAACGATAACAATTTTTTTACCTTCTAGTTTACTTGTTCCTTCATCAAATTCTGATGAATCCATAAAATCGCAAGTTCCAAGTTGCTCTAACTGTTTTCTTAGTGGTAATGTATTGAAGTAATTTTTCATCTTATTTCTTTATTTATTTGCTGATGCAATTTCTAATTCGTTTAAATATTCCCTTAATTCTTTCATTGGTTTTGTTATAGCCACTCTCCCTGACCTGACAAATTCTAAAATGCCGTAAGGTGCTAATTCGTCAAATAATAGCTGAGTTTCTTCTTTATGTCCAGTTTTTTCAATAATTGTAAATGCTGGTTCTACAGTTAAAAATCTAGCATTATGTTTTCGTACAATTTTCTCCGCATTTCCTCCAGCCGCTAAAACATTTGTAGCTACTTTATACAATGCTATTTCTTGAAATACAACTTCTTCATTTGTATGGTAAAAAGCTCTCACAACATCAACTTGCTTATCTAATTGCTTTACTACCTTAATTACTAATTCTTCTTCCTCTGTAATTACAATTGTATAACGGTGTATTCCTTTAATTTCACTCTCAGAAGCAGCTATACTTTCAATATTTATATGCCTTCTTGTAAATATTATACTTACTCTATTTAATAATCCAATCTGATCTTCTGTAAAAACAGATATTGTAAATTGTGTTTTACTCATTTTTTCCGATTTTTAATCTAAACGTATTTCTGACACTGAAGCTCCTGTAGGAACCATTGGAAATACATTATTTTCTTTTCCAACCATTACTTCTAAAAGGTAAGATCCTTTATGATTCAACATTTCCTTTATTGCATCATCTAATAATGATCTTTTATCAACTTTATTAGTAGCCAAACCATATCCTTTTGCTATTGTTTGGAAGTCAGGATTAACCATTTCAGTTGAAGAATAGCGTTTATCAAAAAATAAATCTTGCCATTGACGAACCATTCCTAAAAACTCATTATTTAGGATTAATAGCTTAACATCTATTTTAGTTTGAAATATAGTCCCTAATTCTTGAATTGTCATTTGAAATCCACCATCGCCAATAACACCTATTACTTGCCTATTTGGTGCACCAAATTTAGCTCCTATTGCTGCTGGTAAACAAAAGCCCATTGTACCTAACCCTCCAGAAGTTATCATGCTTTTGGTTTGATTAAAAGCTGCATATCTACACGCAATCATTTGGTGTTGTCCTACATCTGTAACAACTATTGCTTCTCCTTTAGTTACTTCATTTATTCTTGAAATAACCTCCCCCATAGTTAATTCTCCATCAGTTGGGTTAGTTTCAGCATCTATTACTTTCGTTTTTTCAATTTCTCTTAACTCATAAAATTTATTTAGCCAATTTAGATGTGTTTTTTTATCTACTAATTTAGTAAGTTCCTTAAGCGATTCTTTACAATCACCTAAAACTGCAACAGTACTTTTTACATTTTTGTCGATTTCAGCAGGGTCAATCTCCAAATGAACAACTTTTGCTTGTTTAGCATACTTTTCTAAATTTCCAGTAACCCTGTCATCAAATCGCATTCCTACAGCAATTAAAACATCACATTCGTTAGTTAAAACATTTGGTGCATAATTACCATGCATCCCCAACATACCAATATTTAAAGGGTGATTTGTTGCTAATGCAGATAACCCCATAATAGTCCATGCTGAAGGTAATCCAGCTTTTTCGATAAACGCTTTAAATTCTTCCTCAGCTTCAGCTAAAATAACTCCTTGACCAAATAATACAAAAGGCTTTTTTGCTTGATTTATTAAATCTGCTGCTGCTTTAACACTTGCTAAATCTACTTTTGGTTTAGCTACATAGCTTCTTACTTGATTACATTTCTCATAGTGAAACTCAAATTCGCCAAACTGAGCATCTTTAGTTATGTCAACTAAAACAGGTCCAGGTCTTCCTGAACGAGCGATATAAAATGCTTTAGCTAAAGCTGCTGGTATATCTTCTGCTTTAGTAACTTGACAGTTCCATTTTGTTACAGGCATTGATATACCTACAACATCAGTTTCTTGAAATGCATCAGTACCTAATAAATGTGAGTGAACTTGACCTGTAATACAGACTAAAGGAGTAGAATCAATTTGAGCATCAGCTATTCCCGTTATTAAATTAGTCGCTCCGGGTCCTGATGTAGCTATACAAACACCAACTTTACCTGAAGAACGAGCATAACCTTGAGCTGAGTGAATAGCCCCTTGTTCATGTCTTGTTAAAACGTGATTTAATTTATCTTGATAATCGTAAAGAGCATCGTAAACTGGCATAATTGCTCCGCCAGGATATCCAAACATTAAATCAACACCTTCAGCTAGCAAACACTTTACAACAGCTTCAGCTCCACTTATTTTAAGTTTTGTCTTCTTTTTTTCAACTTTTAAATCTTCCATTTCTTAAAATTTATCGGTAACACACCCTAAAGATGCTGATGAAACAGTTTTTGCATATTTGTATAAAACACCTCTTTTTACTTTAAGTTCAGGTGCTATCCAATTATTTCTTCTTTCAGCTAATTGTTCATCCGTTAAATCAACATTTATCGTATTCAATTCAGCATCTATTGTAATCACATCGCCATCTTTTAATAAAGCTATATTACCTCCAATCTGTGCTTCAGGTGTAATGTGTCCTACAACGAAACCATGAGTACCACCAGAAAAACGGCCATCAGTAATTAGTGCCACATCTTGACCTAAGCCTGCTCCCATTATTGCAGCTGTAGGTTTTAACATTTCTGGCATTCCTGGTCCTCCTTTTGGTCCTTCATATCTTATAACCACAACATCACCTTTTTTTACCTCGCCATTTCTTATCCCATCATTTGCTTCATATTCTCCATTATAAACTTTAGCAGTACCAGTAAATTTCAAGCCTTCTTTACCTGTTATTTTTGCTACCGAACCATCTAAAGCAATATTTCCTTCTAAAATTCTAATATGGCCTGTTTCTTTTAAAGGATTTTCAAGCGGACGAATAACATCTTGATTTTCCAATAAATCTGGAACTTCCGCTAAATTTTCAGCTAATGTTTTTCCAGTTACCGTAAGACAATCACCATGAAGCATCCCTTTGTTTAATAAATATTTTAAAACAGCCGGTGTACCTCCTATTTTATGCACATCTTCCATAAGATACTTTCCACTTGGTTTTAAATCAGCCAAGAATGGTGTTTGATCACTTATTCTTTTAAAATCTTCTAACGTAAAATCTACTTGAGCAGCATCAGCAATTGCTAAAAAATGTAACACAGCATTAGTTGAACCTCCTAACACTGTTACTAATGTAATAGCATTTTCAATCGATTTTTTATTTACTATATCTGAAGGCTTCAAATCTAATTTTAACAATTCTACTACCTGACTTCCTGCATTATAACTTTCTTTTTCTTTATCAGCACTTAAAGCAGGGTTTGAAGAATTATAAGGTAAAGCCATACCTAGTGCTTCAATTGCCGAAGCCATTGTGTTTGCAGTATACATTCCACCGCAAGCACCAGCTCCAGGTACTGCATTTTCTATAATTTCTTGAAATTCTTTTTCATCCATTGTTCCTGCCATCTTTGCTCCCCATGCTTCAAATGAAGAAACAATATCTAATTTTTTCCCATGACAACTTCCTGAATCTACTGTGCCACCATAAACCAAAATAGAAGGACGATTTAATCTTAACATCGCAATTAGAGCTCCAGGCATATTTTTATCACACCCAACAACAGTTACTAATCCATCATAACTCATCCCTTCAACTACAGTTTCCATTGAATCTGCAATTACATCTCTTGAAGGCAAAGAATAACGCATGCCAGGAGTTCCCATAGATATTCCATCGCTCACACCTATAGTATTAAAAACTAAGCCTACTCCATTTGCTTTATTTATACCTTTTTTAACATGAAGAGCTAATCCGTTTAAATGCATGTTACAAGGATTTCCTTCATAACCTGTACTGCCAACTCCAACAAAGGGTTTTGTAAAATCTTCTTTTGTTAAACCTATTGCATGCAACATGGCTTGCGCTGCTGGTTGTGTATCATCTTGAGATACTCTTTTACTAAACTTATTTAGTTCCATAATTTTTATATTATACTAAATCAAAACTTTTATATTCTCTTGAAGATACTCTGTGCTTATACATTCTAGCTAATTCAGAGCCCATAGTATCTTCCCATTTCATTTTAAAATTAACACCATCTAAAGAAGCTATTCCTGCAACTTCTGCTGCAGTCCCTGTAAAGAAAGCTCCATCAGCTCCTTTTACTTCTTCTGGTGTAAAATATTTTTCAACCACTTTAAAATTTAACTCTTTAGCCAATCCTATTACTGTAGATCTTGTTATTCCTGGTAAAATATTTCCTAAAGGTGACGTGTAAATTACACCATCTTTTTCATAAAAAAAGTTTGCTCCTGGTCCTTCAGCCACATTTCCTTTTGCATCTAATAATAATGCTTCATCAAAACCTTTACTTTTTGCTTCAGTAGTTGCTAATATAGAATTTGTATAATGACCAACCACTTTTGCTTCTACATGGCAAGATTTAGGATTTGGGCGTTGATATGAAGAAGTCATTAAGTTTAATAAATCATTACCTAAATATTTACCCCATTCCCATGCACACAAAAACACATTTACTTCTTCAGTTGGCTGTAAACTCATATTTGCTCCTAGATAAACTAAAGGACGAATATAGGCATCTTTTAAATTATTTTTCTCTAACAATTCGTAAGTAAGTGAAGTTAATTCCTCAACAGTATAATTCATATTAATGTGCATTTTTTGTGCAGAATATAGTAATCTTTCGTAATGTTCTTTGGCTTTAAAAACTTGAACACCATCTTCGGTATCATAAGATCTAATACCTTCAAACACACCATTACCGTAGTGTAATGTTTGAGCATATAAATCAGTTTTAGCTTCTGATGCTTTTAACCATTTTCCATTTAAGAATACTGTTGTGTTTTCGTTGTAATACATTTTTTTTTGTTTTTAATTTTTTTAATAAAAAAAAGCCATCCTTTTGGATGGCTTTTAAACTAAACTTTACTATATAAAACTAGTTACACCATCCCTGTTACATTATTAATAATAATGTTGACGATAGATGGTATAATAACTTTTATTTTCATAACTGGTACAAACTTACAACCATTTAGGCAGCTAAAAAATATTTTTTTTACAAAAATTAAAATGTCTGATTAAAATCTATTTTAGAACATTAACATGACCTATATAATTCTCTATTTCTTGTGTTTTTATTTTTTTTGCTGTGATTTTCCAAACATAAACATCTTGTTGAACCACCGTACCTTTATAAACTCCATCCCATCCAGTATCAATATCATCTGTTTCAAAAATTAACTCACCCCATCTATCAAAAATCTGGAATTGATAATTAGAACGGTCATAACCTGAAATAACAGGAATAAATATGTCATTTCTATTGTCTCCATCAGGAGTAAAAGTATTAGGTATAAAGAACAAATCTTCATTTATAATATCAATAAGATCACAGATTGAATTACTACATCCGTAAATATTTTCAACATCTAAACAAACTTCATAAACACCTATACTGTCTGTTAAAGGAAATTCAAAAGAAGGATCCTGTAAATCTGAGTTTCCAAAACTATCAAATGTCCAATTAAAAATTGTTCCTCCTGTTGAAAGATTATTAAAGTTAATAAGCGTGCTATTAAACTCATCATCATTTAAAATAGACTCAAAACTGGCAACAGGATAATCATATACACAAATTGCATTTAAGAAAGTGGAATTAGAAACACAACCTTCTGCGCTTGTAACATTTAATGTTAAATCATAACAGCCAGGAGTATTAAAATCAGCTACAAGTGAATCTAAATTTGAAACTACATCTCCATTTGATAACACCCAGCTATATTGATTTGTAGCATCAAACGCGTTTGCAAAATAAGCTGAAGAAACTGGATAACATCCCTCTACTTCATCTCTATTGAATGAAGCAATTGGCAATTGATTTACCACAACTTTAACTGTATCATAAACAGCTGGAGATCCACAACCATCAGTTAATGTTACTACGTAATTAATTGAGTTGTTAGGCGAATCATTAAATTGAGCAGTGTTAATTCCATTGCTCCAGTTAAAGTTATAATTACCGTCTCCTCCATTTGCAAGAGAGCTAATATTAACTTGACTACCTTCACATATTGTAGTATCATTAAAGGCTACAATATGTAATGAATCTCTAACACTAATTAATACAGAAAGTGTATCAGAAATACATCCATTTTCATCTGTTACATTTAGTGTATATTCTGTAGTTAAAATTGGAGATACATTTTGCAAAGCATTATTTGGTAACCCATTATTCCAATTATACCCAATAACACCTGTTCCACCATTTACATTAGAAGTAAGTACTGCAGTTTGACCAATACAAATTTGCTGATTAGAATCCAGAGTTAAAACTAACTCTTCAGGTTCAATTAAATCAATAAAATTAGTATCGGTACAACCAGTTAAAATATTAGTTGCTACAACAGTATATATATTTGTTGTAAGATCTGTTATTACTGGACTATTTAATACTATAGGTGAGACCCAATTATATTGATAATCATTTGGATTTGGTGATACTGAGGCTGAAAGGATTCCATTATCACTTCCAAAACAATCAATTGAATCGACAACTAAAATATCTACAGTAAAATCAATTGGTTCATTAACAGTAATTATTGAATCGAAAAAACAACCGCTATTATCTGTAACTGTTAATGTATCAATACCTGCAAATAAATTTGATTCAGTACTATCCGTATTTGCAGATGAAGTCCAACTATAAAAATAAGGAGAAGTACCACCAGAAACTGTAACAGATATTTCTCCATCGTTTAAACCAAAGCAGGAAACATCAGTTACTTGTATTTGAGAATTTAAAGCTGATGGCTCTATTATTTCAACAACTGAATCTAATGTGCAATTGTTCTCATCTTCAATATTAACAGTATATGTATTTGCAATTAAATTTGTAAAATCATTATTTGTTTGAAACAAACCTCCATCTAAATTATATTGAATAATTCCGGTACCTCCAGATGCATAAACATTAATTTGACCTGTTTGGCCATTACACAATGGATTGATAACAATTAAACTATCAATAACTGGTGCTCCATTATTTATTATATTTTCCTGAATAATAAATTGACAACCTTTTGCATCTTCAACTACTACATCATAAAGACCAGCAGATAAATTTGGAAAAGAATCTGAAGGTAAAAAAGTTACTCCATTGTCTAAACTATATTGATAGTTTGGAATACCTCCTGACATATTAATTTTAATACTACCATCAGCAACACCGCAATTAGCATTTATAATATTTGATGAGTAAACTAGATTTGTTGGTTCATAAACTTCAATAATAGTATCTATAGAGCAACCATTATTATCGGTAACATTTAAAGTATCCAAGCCGGCAAATAAATTTGATTCAATACTATCTGCATTTAATGATGAACTCCAATTAAAATTATAAGGTATTGAACCTCCTGTTAATGAAACCGAAATTTGACCTGTATTACCACCAAAACATCTTACGGAATCAACTAAAAATGATAAATCTAATTCAGCAGGTTGATTTATTTGAGTAAAACTAGAATCTAAACAACCTAATGTATCTCTAATGTAAACTGTATAGTTCCCGGTGTCAAGATTAGAAAAGTTTGTACTCGTCTGGTAAGTTATATTATCAATACTAAAATTATAATTAGGCGTACCTCCATTAATATTTGAGACATTAATTTGCCCTGAAAAATCATTAAAGCATAATAAATCAGTTGAATCTAAATCGAATGTAATAGGACCACAACAAGATTCTACTTTTATTAAATCACCACCTGATGAATTTGCACAAGCTGCACCAAAAGTTCCTGGCCAAGCGTTACCCAACAATAGACCAAGAGTAGCTAATGTTTCTGGGGTTTGATAGTTTACAGCATAAACAGTATAGTTACCAAGTGTTAATTCTCCAGTTACAGCATCTGTTGTAAAAGTAGCTGAGCCTGTAATTAAATCTAAATTTTTTATTGAAACAATATTACCTGTTGCATTATCGACCATAACCAGTATCTGATTATAACCAGTAGCAAAATTATAATTAGGGTTCATTGCAATTACAATATCATTACCTGAATTTTCACAAACACTATCGACAGAGGTATTACAAACAGTAATAGGTAAAGCTGAAGAAATATTATAACAACCTGTATTTATTGAACTAATATTAACTCCTACAACCGGAATTACAGGAGCATTTGAATTATCATAATTTATTGAGTAGGCATTATAACTTCCAAAATTTTGAATACCAAAGTTTCCTGTTGAACTAGTTGCTATTATATCGCCATTAAAATCAGTTAAAACATAAATTTGAGTATATCCAACTGCAGAATTATGTGTACCAGAGGGTATTATTACCACAGGTTCTGAAGAAGTAAAATCACATGCTCCAGAAACTAAGTTTACTTGAAAAAATAAACAGACAAGAACAAATATGTATTTGTATAATCTCATTTGTTTATTATTTAGATATAGTTCCTGCGTTAGCTCCACAACCGTTACATGTTGCTGGTGCTGTAAATAAT